>JASLCA010000338.1 GCA_030146225.1 Sphingobacterium sp.
CTAGCGGCTATTCATAAAACCCAGATTCAAGAAGCCTTGGATGAAATCTTTGCGGGCAATTACAAGCTACAATCTCGGGAGCTTTTAGAAGTAACGGGCAGCGACAGAAAGCTCTTTGCAGAAGAAAACTTCGCCCTAAATGACATTACCGTCTTCCGTCATGACACCTCGTCCATGATCACTGTAAATGCAGTACTAAATGGCGAATTGCTCAATGCCTATTGGGCCGATGGCATTATTATCGCCACCCCTACAGGCTCCACGGCATACTCCCTGAGCTGTGGTGGCCCGATTATGATGCCCGGAAGTGGCAACTTTGTAATTACGCCCATCGCCCCGCATAACTTAAATGTACGTCCTATTATTATATCAGCAGATTCGATTCTGGAACTGGAGATTGAAAGTAGAACCGAAAAATACATTCTGAGTTGCGACTCTAAAAGCGATACCATAGAGACCAGCACTAAATTACAAATTCGCAGAGCGCCCTTTTTAGTCAACCTAATCAGACTTGAAAAAGACAGTTACTTTAGCACCTTACGTGAAAAGCTCCTATGGGGTCTAGATGTAAGAAATTACTAGCAGCATATTTAACAGTATTTAATACCATGTAATTAGTGCAAATCAGCTATCTTTACAAAAAGAAAAGAACCAGAATTTGAAACGATTTCTCTATTCGATCCTTACCTTGAGCACGTTATGCTGTGGCTCCGCTATAGCGCAGCAATGGGAAATCGGTGTCCATGCTGGTGCAACGGGGTTTATGGGAGATATCAATCCTGAAAACCCACTCTACATAAAAAGCGCCACAGGCGGCTTGTTTGTCAAGCGCAATCTAAATTCAACCTGGGGCGTACAACTCGCCTATAATCTTGTGCAATTACATGGCAATGATGCGGATGACTCGGACCCATACCGTCAGTCTAGGGGCCGCATGTTTACCAACAATGTTCATGAATTGGCATTGCGCGCGGACTTCAACTTCTTTCGGTATATTGCTGGAAGTGATATCAATCGCTATACCCCTTACCTATTTGCTGGCATGGCAGCTATTAAGCATAAGCCTTATGTCACCTTTCAAAATGGCGGAAAAGTAAGCCTTGAGGATCTTCAACTACAAGCAGAAAACAAGCTAAAACAGATTGCAGTAGCCCTGCCTATAGGCGCGGGCTTTAAATACAATATTAAAGGCCCTTGGACTATAGGTGCCGAAATTGGATACCGTACAGTATTTAGCAATGACCTTGATAATATAAGTAATAACTACCCCAATACCGATCAGATAAATCTAGAGAAATCAAAAAGCATAGCCGACATCCCTTGGGTAAACCTTGCGTTTCCTAATGGGGATTATGAGACCTACGCCGGCAAGGCAATAGGCAATGGAAGAAAGCGCGACGGCTATATGACAGCTGGCTTAACGCTTACCTTTACATTTATTGACAAAGGCTGCTATTGGTGGAAGTAGTGATGAGTAAAGTATACAACAGAAAATGAACTTTAAGGAGAAACTAAGCAAGGATAAACTTCCACAACATATTGCTATCATTATGGATGGCAATGGCAGATGGGCCAAAGGCATTGGCAAGCTGCGCATATTCGGTCATCAATCTGGTGTTGGTGCCGTGCGTGAGGCTATGGAGGGCAGTGTGGAGATTGGGATTAAGTACTTAACCCTATATGCTTTTTCTTCCGAAAACTGGAATCGTCCCAAATTGGAGGTTCGCGCCTTAATGGAGCTTTTGGTGAACACCCTCACAAAGGAAGCGAAGACCTTTATGGCCAATGGCATCCGCTTAAATACCATTGGGGATATTAGTGCGCTACCGACTCGCTGTCAGGAAAAACTACAAGATACCATAGCGCTGACAAAAGACAATCAGAACTGTGTTTTAACCTTAGCCCTCAGCTATGGATCAAGAGCCGAAATAGTGGATGCGACCAAAGCCATAGCAAGTAAGATATTAGCTGGTGAATTACGCATAGAAGAGCTCAGCGAGCAGACCATTAGTCAGCATTTATACACCGCCGACTTGCCAGATCCTGATCTCCTTATTCGCACCAGTGGGGAACAGCGTATCAGCAATTATTTACTCTACCAAATGGCCTATACAGAACTCTGTTTTCTTGATATTATGTGGCCAGAATTCAAGCGAGAAGACCTTTATGAAGCCATCTACAATTATCAACAACGGGAAAGAAGATTTGGCAAAACTAGCGAACAATTGTAATATTTATTTACCTTTGTTCCAAGCATTACCAGCCTAAAGAATAGACTGTTTAGCAATTATTTTCTTTTAACAAAAATTAACAACAGATTGGTGTACTTTAGCACCGAGAAAATAGAATAAATGAAGCGCATATTATTTTTAATAACATTTACTTTACTTTTGGGAGGGCAACAAACATTCGCTCAGATTCGCGGAAAAAACCCGATTAACCTAAACGATCCCAATGAGATAAGCTATCTTAATCCAAAAAATTATATCATTGGAGGCATACGCGTATCGGGTACCCAGTACCTGGATAGTGAAGTACTGATTACCATTTCCAAACTTGTTGTTGGGCAATATATTGAAGTGCCAAGTGAGGCGACTTCAAATGTTGTAAAAACGCTTATGGCGCAAAATCTTTTTGATGATGTACAGCTGTATGCAGAACGTATTGAAGAAGACAATATCTTTTTAGAAATACGTATCCAAGAACGTCCTCGATTGACCCGAATTGATATCAATGGGCTTAAAAAAGGGGAAACAGAAGAAATCCGAAAAAGATTGAACACCAGTACGGGGAAGATTGTCAATGACAACCTGATTAAGACGACCCAGGCAACAATACAAAAGTTCTTGCGTGAAAAGTCTTACCTGTATCCAGAGATAAAAATCAAAACCGCCAAAGATACCGCAGAAGCAAACAACGAGATTGTTATTGTAGATGTGAACAAGAATAAGAAAATCAAGGTGAGTCGGGTGCATTTTGAAGGTCAAGAGTCTTTCTCGGAGAGACAATTGGGCAAATACCTAAAAGGTGTGAAGCCGCGCAAATGGTACCGAATCTTTGGTCCAGGAAAGTTTAAGGATGAAAAATATACCGAAGCCAAGCAAAACTTAATCGCTAAAATGCAAGACAAAGGATACCGCGATGCGGAAATTCTTTCGGACAGCGTGGTGCGCAAAGACAATAAACATGTTGACGTATACGTAAACCTGCATGAAGGCCCACGGTACTTTGTAGGTAATATCGAATGGTCTGGAAACTCAAAGTATACAGATTCCGTCTTGAATATTATCTTCGGCATTGAAAAAGGGGATGTCTACAGTGAAGAGAAAATAACCAGTAAATTACAAGGACCTACTCGGGCATCTGATGATATCAGTGCAATCTACCAGAATGATGGTTACCTTACCTTTGGTATTCAACCGATTATTAAACGGATCTACAATGATACTGTTGACTTAGAGATTGTATTGAGCGAAGGCAAGCAGTTTACCATTGCCAATGTAATTGTAAAAGGAAATGATGTGACCAATGATAAGGTTGTTTTACGTTCCATCTACACAAAACCGGGTCAGAAGTTCTCCCGTGAATTGTTAATGCGTAGTGTGCGTGAGATATCCCAACTGGGCATGTTTGACGAGCAAAAAATATCACCGAATCCTACCAACTTAAATTACGAGGATGGGACTACGGACTTAGAATATACAGTAGCAGAAAAGCCTTCCGATCAGGTAGAACTTTCTGG
>JASLCA010000361.1 GCA_030146225.1 Sphingobacterium sp.
CCCTATCTGCAGAAGTATAGCCCCAGAACGCTTGGAGGGCAGGCTACTTGTTAGCTGTTGGCCTTGACCAATCTCCTTGCGGAATGGAGCGATCAATGTTTCTAAGGGCAGGCTTGCTCTATTGCTATCTACTGTATGCTTTATACGGTAGATAGGGCTTTCTTTACCAGTGCTTCCAAACCAGCTAAATACAGCCGATTTTACGGGGGCATAGCAGATTATTAAGGCCGTGAATGTGAATAGAAAGGCTAGCGGGAATACGTAAAAGCCTAAAACATTATGTAGATCTAAGTTGATACGCTTCCAGCTAGCCCTAGTTTTTAGGGTAAAGCTTTTCTTAAGGTTAGTAGGAGACCACTTCTTGGGCCACCAGTAAATTAATCCAGATATAAGTTCGATTAAGAAGATAACTGTAGAAATCTGAACGATGTAAGAGCCAGGCTTGCCCAGCATCAGGTTTATATGCAACATAGCGATCATTCTGAAGAAGCCATACACATGGCTTATTTTTAAGATTTCGCCAGAATAAGGATTCACATAGATGGCACACAGGCTCATCCCTCTAGGCCCTTCCTTGTTTATCGCCTTTAGTAGAAAAGACCTATAGGGGTTGTCATACTCAGTATATTGAGATACCATTAACTGCGGGTGTTCCTGCTTAAGGTTTTCCAAGATAGCGTCCGCAGTTAGTCTTCTAGCATCTTTGGGTATTTCAATATACATGGCCTGATGGTTAATCAGCCCATTAATTTCCTCGTGAAATACAAATATTGTCCCAGTAAGACAGACCATAAATACCACAATGCCAGAAGCTAAGCCAAGCCATAGGTGTATAAAATTGTTCATCCTTTTCCAGAGGGGCTGCCTCTTATGCCTTAATTGCTTTACCACGTTAGGAGCTCTTATTTATCCGCAAGCCGTACAAAGCCACTTGCCTCACCTCCACGACTTACATTAAATGCAGTAGCTGCGGTAAGGTTCGTTCGGTCCAGCTTGTAGTAGCCATTTAGGCCCGCTGTTCTATTTACAACACGTAGCAGCACTTGCTCATCTACCACCTCAATATTGCCTGTGGAAAGCCCAAACACAGTCATTGGAGCACCCGTGATTTCCCTGGCATTCTTGCTTTGGATGTCTACCTCGAAGAATTTGTAGATGTTGGTGTTTAGGTTGGTTAATGCAGGAACAATAATCTTGTCTTTTGAGCAGTCCACATATAACTTGCCTTTTAATTCGCGGAAGCTCCACAGTAGTGCACCCTCTGGCATGCCTAGGTCGGTGGGGCTGAGTTCCCAGCTTTTGTCAAAATCTGATTCTCCAGCTTTAATCCTGAAAATAAAGGATTTTTCAGCTTGAAATATCTTTTCTTCATTTGTATTCCAACCGGTCGTTAGCAAATACAGGGCGCCATCACTACCCTTTGTCCATGCTGGATATTCAGATACCGCGTAACCGTGATTTTTTGCTAGGGGATGAACAATTGTTTTGTCAATTCTTTCGCTGGCAATATCAACGACCACTAATCTATAGTTACGGGTATTGTCATTTTGGCCACTTCCATCCTTTCTGGAGTAGGTAATATTCGCGTAAAGCTTCCCTTCTTTGGCGATTAAGGTTTGATTTCCAATAAATACATTGGTACTTATGCCTTCTCCTTTTTCAATAGCGGCTGATAAATCAATTTCACCCGTACGCTCCATGGTGCTGGGATTGAATTTTTGGATTTTAGTTTTACCACGGTCAGCATCGAAATAAAAGCCAGTGGTTTCATTAAGGACGAGATGTTGTGCCGAGCTACCACATTTTATAAAGCCTGTTTCTTCAAACTTTCCGCTACTGGCAATGCTATACCTGACAATGCCTACTTCGCCTGAGGTTTTCTGGCGGTTAAACAGCCAGTTTTTATAGGCTCTGAATCCTCCATAATTTCTCGACTGTAGGGAGTGGCCACTAATATTGTCAATATTGCCCGTAAGCATCTTGTCGTAAGCGGCATAATAGCCAGAGCCATCTTTAATGGCCCATTCCGCAGTGAGTAGTACATATTTACCCTTTGCTTCAGGCGTGCCGCCACTATTGTCTTCAGGATTAGTACTTTTCTTACAGGAAACAAGCACTGCTGCGCCTACAAGTAGGCTGACTAAAGTATTTAAAAATTGTTTTTTCATTTTTTTAGTATAAGATGTTAATATTTAAGCATGTAGTTTAATTTTAGGTGGAAGCTGCGTCCAGCATTTTGAATCTTAAAATTGTCGTAGACCGCGGCGTCGCACAGATTTTTGCACTCCAGATTTACTGTAAGTGGTAATTCCGCTAGCGGCTGATATAGGAAGCCTATAGCGTGAATAGTCTGTGCTGGGATAATATTGGGGGCGTCTACCTTGGCTTTGCCCCAAAGTCCGAGCAGTCCATTGGGTTCTGTATTTTTAGGGATGTAATTGAGATAGTATTCATGTACATAAGACATATTGTAATAAGCTTGGAGCATATCCCTTGCCCTAAAGAGTTCCGCAAAGGCAAATGAAGCACCTAGATTGCCAAAGAAGTAGGGCGTATTGCGTAAACGCGCTCCTTCCAAATAATCCATCAGGGGGTTGCTCAAGTTAAATAGGCGGAAGTCCTGATAGGTGCCATTGGCATTAAGGCTAAGCCAAGTGGAAGGCTTTATACGAATATCGGCTTCAACGCCAATCCCTTTTACGGATTCAACATTTACACTCTGACTATAGAGGAGGTTGATGGGCGCTGTAATAATCATATCCTTCGTTAAGCGGTAGAAGCCATTAAATTCTAACTCGATTTTGGGATGTGGCCTTGTGTAGAAGCCTAGGTTGGCATTGCGGCTGCTTTCAGGCCTTATAGCAAAGTTGGCTAAAACATAGGCGCCATTGCCAAGGATTTCGCTTTGCTCGGGGAGCCGCGTAGTAAGCTCTCCCGAAAGCCTTAGGAAGGTATGGTCCGTATAGTTGTATTTAATAGACTCGGCTAAGCCAAATTTTGAGGAACTAGCCCTAGAGCTGCTCTCTTTTAAATAGCCGCTATTGGGATTTACCTCTTGTCCCTGCGTCTGGGCATGATAGTACTTGACCTGCAATAGATTTTCTAACTTGTTTGCGGAGAAGTTCGAGCGCCAACCTAAGCCGCTGACTAGTTTTTTGTATCGGGCGGGTAGGCGCTGTAGATCTATTGGATTACTACCTGCCGTTGTCGGGCCATAGGGGTCTGTACCTGTGCGGCTATAATCATTGTATACTACATTGAGTGTAATCGCATTATGAGGTGAAAATCGGTAGGAAACACCTGTTCTTGTGCTGAAGTTTGTATAATGATGCGCTGCTAGGCTGGGGTTGCCTGCCTCTCCGCGCTTTGTATCGTCAATGGCGGGTTGAAATTGGCCATACCAGTTGTAAGATCCACTTAGGGTATCAGTTTGTTTGCCCATTATTTTACTAAAGACTAAAAATTGATCTAGGCTTAGTCTCCCATCAAAGAGCTCCTTTTTATAACGCAGTGTAGGTATAATTGGCGCCTTTTCGCTAGCTGTAGAAGCTCCAAATGGCTTTTCCATAAGGGCTGCAAATTGATTGTCCCGATTGATTTGAAAGGCAGTTAAGCCTATGCGGAGCTCATCAGCCCAAGAGATTTTTTTCAATCCCGTATATACTTCTACATAGGCCTGTTTAAATTGGTTATGAAATAACCTTACAATATCGGGAGAGATTGTTGACTTTTCAGGATCAAGAATATTCGCAGTGACCTTATAGTTGTTGTCCGAGTAATTATAAAATCCATCCAGCCCCCAATATAAACCTGATTCAGCGCTTTGACCTTTAAGATTTAGGG
Source organism: Sphingobacterium sp. (assembly GCA_030146225.1). Lineage (GTDB taxonomy): Bacteria > Bacteroidota > Bacteroidia > Sphingobacteriales > Sphingobacteriaceae > Sphingobacterium. The sequence continues at coordinate 3,844 of JASLCA010000361.1, forward strand.
ACAAGCGGTGGGTATTAAAAGAGCCAATTTCATAGGACAAGGCGAGGAAGCTGCTGCTTTCAGTGCGGGAGACCATATTGATTGCACCACCCAGTGCATCAGCCCCAATTTCAGTAGGCAATACGCCCTTGTAGACTTCCACCCTTTCGAGCATATTGACTGGGATAGCAGATAGGCTGAAGGAAGCGCCTAGATAATCTGTCGGTATGCCATCCTTAAATATCTTAATGGATTTACCTTGGAAGCCATTCAGCATAATATTTGTATTACTGCCCAAAGCTCCCGACTGTCTTACGCGAACTCCAGCCGATCGGTTCATAAGCTCTACCAGAGTCACAGCCTTGGATTGGGCTGCCTTTGTATCAATTATTTCTGCCTTTATCAGTTCTTTGCGAGCTTTCTGGTTGCCAGATTCCCCTATAACATATATTTCTGAAAGCTGATTGATACCAAGCTTTAAGGTAAAGTTGATTTGGATACTTTGGCCGGCGGGAAGAAATACCCTTTTCAGCGCTAGCTTCTGGCCCAAGTAACTTACTTGAAGACTGTATTCAATCTCTGGTAAAAGCTTAAGGGAGTAGGCGCCGCTTGTATCCGTTTTTACCTGAATAGGCTGTTGCACAACTTCCACACTTGCATTGACTAGCGGCTTGCCATTT
>JASLCA010000396.1 GCA_030146225.1 Sphingobacterium sp.
CTTTGCGCTTAAATAGGACGCTTAATTTTGACTCGGATAAACAGGTGTTTATACATGATGAAGGTGCAAATCGAATGATTCATCAACCTATGCGCGGTCCTTGGTCCATCTAAATTTTAACTTCAACTCCAATGAAAAAAATATTTAATACGTTAACTGCCTTGCTCGTACTGCACACAGTAACTTATGCACAGCAACCTCAAAATAGAACCACTGCGACCAAGATTGCTGATGTCTTAGCGCAGCAGCCAGCTGTAGAAAAAACTAAATTTTTGCATGCTATGCAGGAGCTAGAAGATTTCACAGCGGCAGATATCACTGCGCTCTTATTAAAGTTAAAGCCTCAAGGTCAAAATAATGCTGAAGTGGAATTTGCTTCAAATTCTTATGCATTTTATGTTATGCAAGCTGATAAGGAGGATAAAAGATTGATTTTTGTAAAAGGATTAGCTGATGCTCTTTCTAAATCTAGCAATCTGGATAATAAGGCTTTTATAGTACAACTTTTGCAGTTTTCTGGAAAAGATGAATCTATTGTAGCTCTTGTCCCATATTTACAGGATGATTACCTGTCTGATCGCGCTGCACGAGCACTAGTTTCGAATGGGAGCAATGCCGCCATTGAGGCTTTGTCCACAAATTTAGCTCATGCTAAAACAGAAAAAGTGGCTACTGCCATAATTTCAGCTTTAGGGGATGTTAAATCGCATCAGGATGAGGAAAAATTAATTTCACTTATGCAGGTGTATTCTTCATTATCCTTTCAGCGTGCTGCTTTTGTAGCGCTGAGTAAATTAGGAGCTGAACAATCGATTCCTGTGTTTCAAAAACAAATGCAAGCCAATAACTTTTCTTATAATAAGATTGACGCTACGGGTTTAGCTATTGGTTTAGCTGAAAACTTAATTGAAAATCAAAAAGTTGTAGCTGCCGAAAAATTATTAAGTGAAATTTTTAAACAAGCAAGTAAAGAAAAGTCCATTAATACGCAAATTGCGGCTCTAAATGCGCTGACTAAACTTAACCCAACTCGTCAAAAAAGTACACTCTTAAAAGCAGTTTCTAATGAAAATTCGCTATATTCTAATACAGCTTTACAATTATTGGGACAATTTGGAAATGCAGCTGACACCAAGAAAGTACTCAAATTATTGCCAAAGGCTGCTCCCGAAATTCAAGAAAATATCTTAAATTATCTAGCCGTATATGGCTCTGCTCAAGATTTAATTGTTCTTCAAAAAACACAATTAAAAACGGATCGTACTTCTACCCAGGCTACACGTTTCAAAGCAATTGATGCATTATCTAAAGGCAATTCCACCGATTATTTGATTGCTCAACTCGTACTGGCTGATCCAAATAATGCTGAAACGATTAAAAAATTGCTCTTAACAAGTATAGATAAGGATTTTGTATCCAAGATAAATACGGCATTGCCAAAGTCAAATGCTCTGACACAGCTTTATTTATTACAAATATTGGCGACTAGAGCAGATTCTAGTTCGGCAGCAGCAGTTATTCCTTTGTTAATGAGTTCGGAAGCTACTGTGCGGGAGGCTGCGTTTAAGGCTTTACCAAATACAGTTTCTGATCAGAATATGGCGGACTTGATTCCCTTATTGACAAAGGTGAATACTGCTGAATTAAAGTCAGTACAATCCGCATTGGTAAAGGCTATAGCATCAAGTAATGATAAGGAACAGCATATACAAAAACTATCGAATTCGATCTCTAAATCAGCTGCCCCAGCCGTAATGGCTTATTTTCCAGTATTTGCTAGTTTAGGCGGTGAAAACTCGCTTCAAACCATTGCAAATTATTTGAAATCTGACAATGAAGCGATACAATCGGCTGCCATTACATCAATTGCAAATTGGTCTGGCAATGAGGCTTTATACCATACTGTAAGCTTATCTAGAACAGTAACTGGAAATCAGTTTGACCTTGTTTATGCAGGTTTAATTAAGCAAATTGTTCGTTCTAATCAGAATAATGATCAAAAAACATTATTGTTAAAAGACGCATTTTCTGTGGCAAAAAAAGAGGAGCAAAGAAAATCCGCTCTACAATCTTTACAGGCTACAGGAACCTATCAAGCCTTGATCTTTGCAGGGAAATATATTGACAATCCTACTTTATCAGGTACTGCAGCAGGAGTTGCGATGAATATTGCTCTTGATAATCCCCAATTTATTGGATCGGATGTACGCAAGATTTTGACGGAAGTAATTGGAACCTTATCGGGAAGTGAAAGTTCTTATTTAAAAGAAGCTGTCATCAAACACTTAGCAGAAATGCCTTCAAAAGAAGGTTTTGTGAGTTTATTCAACGGGAAAGATTTAAGTGGTTGGAAGGGTTTGGTCGAAAACCCTGTGAAGCGTAAGCTTATGTTTGCTAAACAATTAGAAGAAGCGCAGGTAAAAGCGGATGAAGCAATGCGTAAGGGCTGGATTGTTCATGATGAGGTATTGACTTTTACAGGTAAAGGTGATAATATTGCTACCGTTAAGTCTTATGGAGATTTTGAAATGTTGGTAGATTGGAAATTGGATAGGAATGGTAAAGAAGGAGATGCTGGTATCTATTTAAGAGGTACTCCTCAAGTACAGATATGGGATATTTCGCGTACCAATGTGGGGGCAGAAGTTGGATCGGGTGGACTATACAATAATAAGACCTACGAAAGCAAACCATCTC
>JASLCA010000400.1 GCA_030146225.1 Sphingobacterium sp.
CTCGGTTTTGACGTATTAAACTTATGGTATTAACATTTTAGTAATTAAAAGATGAAAAAATATATATGGTTTATTATCGCGGTCTTGTCAACAGTAGTAGCCTGTGGCAAGTATGGATATGATTTTAAAGATGGTTATCAGACTGGTGAAGAGTCTGGGAATGATAAAGAAACCGATATGTCCTATGTGGATAAATCCATGTATGACCTAGCACGTGTTTATCCAGGTCTTGTCGGAGCTAATGTCAAAAGAGTACAAGATACCAGCATCATCCTACCCTTGAACTTTAGACTGGTATCGGCCAATGATCTCCGGGTTGTATCGGCACCAGGTGCCATCTTTAGTACAGGTATGTATGCGCCTGCAGGAGAAAATATACGCATTAATGTTCCTGAAAAGTTGATCGGATTAACGGCCCAGATTGGAGCACATATGGATGATTTGTATGGGAAGGATCCCTTGCGCAGAGCCCCATTAATTTATACTGTTAAAGAATTAATGCCTGGGGATAACTACATCAGAAATCCCTTTGGAGGCTTGTTATGGATAAAAGCGAGCTTGTCTCAGCCCAATCCAGTAGCTGTTACTATTTCTGGGGCTGTTAAAACAGCAGATTTTGTTCAGGGTATTTCGAACGCAGCAGATTGGATGAAGGAGGTTGAGCAGACTGATGTGCCCTGGCTTGAACTTCGTGGAAAACGTGCCATCTTTACAGTGCCCCGGAGTTTAATTCTACGCCATAAGCATGAGATAAAAGTGGCTGAAGTGCTGGATCTTTGGAATACGATCTACGAGAAGGATTATTATGATTGGATGGGCTTGACAGCGGATAATACAGATCGTAAAAATGCCTATCCTGAATTGCCTGAGCGAGGGGTGCTCGATATACATCCCAGTGTAGGCTATGCGCATAGTTCAGGTGCTGATGGCATTCCATGGGTTGCTCAGCAGGACAGGCATTGGTTCTTTATGTTTAGTAATTACAATTATGTAATGGGTAGTTTTAACAAAAGCGAAGGGGCTTGGGGGACCTTTCATGAGTTGGGGCATAACTATCAACAAGCAGGAGTATGGAGCTGGAGTGCTTTAGTTGAGACTACGAATAATCTTTTTGTATTTAAGGCTGCGCATCGCCTTGACAACCCCGCAGTAGCATCTCATCCTGCCCTGAAAAATGCCTTTGAGAAGGCATTAAACTATGCACAATCAAATACGGCCAAGAATTTTAACACACTTCATGATATTGAAGAAAACCTCCGACCCTTCTTCAGGCTTACCCCATTCTTACAGATTTACAATAAGGTGGAGGGGCAGAATGGCGAGGCGGGCTGGGACTTTATGCCGTACATCTATACCCAAGCCCGTAATTCATCTCAATATTTCTCTGTAGATCAGGTGAAAATAGATTTTTTCTACCGATCCCTGTGTGCATTTTCGGGGAAAGATTTTCAGCGTTTTTTCAATGCATGGGGGATTCCAATAAGCAATGTTGCTCGTCGTGCTATGCGTGAACAATATTCACCAATTGATAAAGCAATATGGACCTATGACCCGCTGACAAAAACTGGAGGAGATGGTCCACTCAGTACGAAGTATGATCTTAATAATTCCTTGTTCAGCTATACTCCAAATGCACGAACGGCAACCAATGAGGGGGCACTTAATACTTTGGAGGCCCTAAATGACGGCCTCTACAATACCTATTGGCATACCTGTTACTCTGGCTGTCCGGCCCCTACATTGCCTGTAATCATCGATATAGATATGAAAGGCATGGAGGTCTATAAAGGCTTTTTCTATGGCAATAGACATAATCATTCAATGTATAATAAGCACTTAAGAGTCTATAAAAGTATGGATAAGGTTACTTGGACATTGCTTGGGGATTATCCCGATCAGCCTGATATACGTGGGCAACGCATTGAGATTACATTTGATGAGATTCATGAGTCCCGCTATTTTCGGGTAGAGTTTCCAAGCTTTGGAAATAATGCAAGGCATGTAGCTGTAGCTGAACTAGGATTGTTTTTTGACATTTAAATAGGCATAGATTATGAAAAATCAATATATACTTATAGTGCTTCTTATCCTCTTCACGACTGCCTGTACGCGGTATGATAATCCTGCCCCAACCTTTGAAGATTATGATATTGAAGCTGACAAGACTATTCGAAATAAAGTTTTAATTATTACTATCGATGGGTTAGTAGGCAGTCAAATGCAAGACTATAAACCCCCAACTATTGCTAAGATGCTGGAAAAGTCCAAGTATTCTTACGCCGTTCAAACGGATATTAACACGGCTGATCCGCCAAGTATTGTGACGCTTTTTACGGGCTATCCCTCCTCCTCACATCATGTATTGTCAGATTCCTTCTTACCCGAATTTGATCCTACAGATTCGCATGAGGTCTTTGAGTTTAAGCCTTCGTTAATTTATCGTGTAGAGGAGAAAGATAGGCGAAAGCAGACAGCGGTGGTTATGCGTAATCTTGAATTTACTAATGCCTTTCTGAGCAGTGCGGATCAATCTAAGGTAATGAATACTGATGCCGAAGTTAAAGATGCTGGGGTTGCAATTTTGACAGACAATCCGAATCTTGACTTACTGGTTTTGCAATTTTCAGATGTTCAGCAGGCGGGTATAGCGAATGGATTTATTAATAGTAATGCTAGCTATAAAGCTGCTTTAGATCAGGTAGATAATTATATTAATGAGGTAAATGCAGCTTTAGAATTGCGGGAGAATTATGCCTATGAAAATTGGCTTGTCGTGATCTGTTCGGCTCATGGCGGTACCGCAATGGGAGAGTTTGGTGGTAGTTCTGAGGCCGAGATGAGTACGTTTTGTATGTATTATGCTAAAGATTTTACCCCTGCGGAGCTCAAGGCGGAAGCCATGTTTTCCTTTTTTGCAAATGGGTATTTCCCTGGTACTTATACACATTATACCAATAATAGCACGCGTACTTTTGAGGAAATGGGCGTTCGAGCGCAAACTCCTGCTGGAGAGGCGAGCAGTATATTTAATCCCGCAAAAACTGGAGAATTGACATTGGAATTTAAAATGAAGCTTCGGGAGGATAATTTTTGGTCTGGCTTGGCCTATTCTGGGGGATATCGAAACTATTACAATAATTTCCTAGGTAAGGATGTCACTCATGGAGTGGATGCAGGCTGGCATGTTATGGGACAAGATCGGGCACTGAACCTTCGGCTTCAAAATGGTAGCGGTACAGAGGAATTAGTGTTTTCTAGGGGCGAGGATGGTTCTTGGAACCACTTTACATTGGTCTTTAAGGCTATAGAAGGCAAGACTCAAGCTACTGTTTATGTGAATGGATTAAAGGTAGCCGAAAGGCTATTTAACTATTCCGTATCCTCTTTTCAAAATCAAGAGCCTTTGACAATAGGCTTTAACCATGGGACTACTAGTATGGCTTTTTTAAATGCAGACATGGCAGACGTAAGGGCTTGGAACATAGCAATGAATGATGCGCAGGTTGCCGAGGTCGCTTGTTTAAAATGGATTACTGCGTCACATCCCTTGAGTGAAGCGCTGTTGGCCTATTATACAGAATTTAATGGAGTGGAATGGGTAAATACTGCCCCTACGCAGGCTCCAGCTATGCAGCTGTCTGGTCACCCCGCTTATTTAATTGGGTCAAACTATACAGCCTGTGAGAGCAAAAAAGATGAAGTGTATCTACAAAATATAGATTTGACGCCGCAAGTTCTATACTGGCTAGATCTTACTATTGATGATACATGGAAGCTACCAGGGACAATTTTTTTAAGAAATTTTGAGAATGAGTTTAGGAAGTAAGTTATGAAAAGAATGAAGTATATATGCATCGCAATCCTTGCAATACTAGTTTTGTCATGCAAGCAGGATGTCTTGATTTTTCCTGCACAGGATCTTAATAAAAAGGTAAAGGAGCCAATTGATGTGCTTGTAAAGCCTTCGGATGTCGTTATTATTGGCGGATATGAAAATTCATTTATATTTCAATGGCCAACATTTAGTGATAAAGTGGCGCAGGTAAGAATTGTTTATGAAGAAGAAGAGGGAAAGGAAGAGATTTTAGTAAGTGATTTTACGAATAACCTTGTCTTATATACGGCTAAAACTGGCGATTATAAATTTACCATGAATAGCATTGGGAAAAACGGTGTTGAATCCCCCGCAGTAATTAACGTTATTCGGAATAAAGGCATTTATATTAATGAACTGCTGCAGTTTATAGGAGCTAGTGTATCCAATATGGATATCCACTTTACATGGAGTAATCCTTTAGCGAGAGATTTGGAATTTAGCTTCAGCCATACATCCAGTGCAGGAGAACAAATTACAAGCTTTAATAATGCGGATGAAACAGGGGAGTTCTATATTAATGCAAGCTACGGGGATCATATAGATATGCAAATTAAAGATGCATTAGGAAATACGGTTTCCAAGCGGGTGAGTTATAAATTAAAAATCGAAGAATTGTTGAGCAAGGAGCAAAAAGAAGGCTGGGTAGCTGCTGTAAGTTCAAATCAAGTTAATGATGGGGGAGGTGCTCCTGCGCTTATTGATGGTGTGGCGGATACCTTTTGGCATACCCCTTGGCGCGCCCCTATTCCTCCTTGGCCTCATCATGCGACGATAAGCTTTGATAAGGAGTTGCATATTATTGCCTTTATGCTTTCCCTTCGGCATAACAATGGGAGTGCTGCACCCAAGGATATTGATTTTGAAATTAGTGAAGATGGACTGAATTTTGAAACCCAGGAATCATTTATTAATACTGAGGTGGAAAACGGCAAAACCCTTGTGTTTAATTTAGATAAGCCGATTTCCAGTAAGTATGTGCGCTTTATGTTTAAAACGAGTGTGAGAAATTCACAATTTATGAGCTTGGCTGAAATCTCTTTTAAGGTGCGGTCCTTGGAAATTAACGACTAATGTAATTTGGATTTTTTATGTACGCTGTGAATTTGTTATATTCAGAATTACTTTATAAATCTGGACAAATCAGCCATGAAAAGACTTTTTTTATTATTATTTACGAGCACAATCCTGAGTTCTACTCAAGCTC
>JASLCA010000072.1 GCA_030146225.1 Sphingobacterium sp.
ACCAATCGAGAAACGCGATGCTATTGCTGCTGTATGTGAGGAGATCCTAGCGGGTAAGCTGGATGATCAATTCCCATTGGTAATTTGGCAGACTGGCTCTGGAACACAATCCAATATGAATGTTAACGAGGTGGTTGCAAACCGCGCTCAGGTTATTGCTGGTGGCAAAATCGGAGAAGGTGAGCCTGTGTTAAAAGCAAATGATGATGTGAATAAATCACAATCATCGAATGACACCTTTCCTACCGGCATGCACATTGCAGCCTTTAAGGCAGTTGTTGAAACAACAATTCCAGGGGTTGAAAAGCTTCGGGATACATTAAAGCGTAAATCTGATGAGTTTATGCAGGTTGTGAAGATTGGTCGTACCCACCTGATGGATGCTACCCCTTTGACCTTAGGTCAGGAGCTTTCAGGCTATGTTGCACAATTGAACTATGGCATTAAAGCTTTGAAAAACACCCTTGCTCACCTTGCTGAAGTAGCTTTAGGCGGTACCGCAGTAGGAACTGGGCTAAATACGCCAAAAGGATATGATGTGACTGTAGCTAAATACATTGCTGAGTTCACAGGTCTTCCATTTGTAACCGCAGAAAACAAGTTTGAAGCCTTAGCAGCACATGACGCTATTGTGGAGACACATGGCGCCTTAAAGCAATTAGCTGTCGCTTTAAACAAGATAGCGAATGATATTCGTATGATGGCTTCGGGTCCACGTTCTGGAATTGGAGAAATTATTATCCCAGAGAATGAACCAGGCTCTTCTATTATGCCCGGCAAGGTTAACCCAACCCAATGTGAGGCTTTAACGATGGTTGCTGCCCAGGTTATGGGGAATGATGTGGCAATCACTATTGGAGGTACACAGGGTCATTATGAGCTAAATGTATTTAAGCCTTTAATGGCAGCTAACTTCTTGCAATCCGCACGTTTGATTGGAGATGCCTGTATTTCCTTTGAGGAGCATTGTGCTATAGGCATTGAGCCAAACTATCCGCGTATTAAAGAATTGGTAGACAACTCCTTAATGCTTGTAACGGCATTAAACACCAAAATCGGCTATTATAAGGCAGCAGAGATTGCACAGACAGCACATAAAAACAATACTACGCTAAAAGAGACAGCAATAGCTTTAGGCTATGTCACCGCGGAGCAGTTTGACGAATGGGTAAAACCTGAAGAAATGGTTGGCGACTTAAAATAACCAAGTGATTATTATTTCAAAAGAAAACATATTAAAAAAAGCATACCTGATGTTCGCATTGGGCATGCTTTTTTCATCCAGCAGCTGCGTACGTGAATCTACGATGCAGACCGAGGGTGCAGATTACCTGCAAGGCGTTTGGGTGCAGGATAGTATCCCAGCGCAGTCCGAGATGATGGACTATAGCTTACATGAGTTTAGGTTTACCTGCGACTCCATGTATACCACAATGCGTGTACACGCATCTATGCAGCGCATTCCCGATAGTTGCTACAAGGATGGGAATTGGATGGAATATGCTAAGGGCGTATACGTCATGCGTGGAGATAGTCTTATTGGGGAGGGCATCTATACCAAGCCCAATGGCAAATACAAGGCTTCAGGCTGTTACAAGATTGGCACCTACCTTCCTCGCTACCGCGTAGCCTATCACAGCAAGGATTCCCTGGTTTTGGAGAGTAGATTTGACCAAAGGCCAATTATTCTTCGAAAAACACAGGAAATTGACTGCGTACCAAAGAAACGTTGGGAGGGGTAATTCCCTTTCTTTTCTTTGAAGATATATAAGCCTTGGTGCCTGCTCACACGAGCAAGATCGGCCTTGTAATAATGTCGATTTGACCAAAGGCCCATAACATCCTTAGCCTTCGCAAAACACAGGAAACTGACGGCATATCAAAGAAAGGTTGGGAGGCTTAATTCCCTTCATTTTCTTTTAAGATACGTAAGAAGTTTTGTCCCATAATCTTAGCAACGTCTGCCTTGGAATACCCCCTTTTTAACAAGGCCGCTGTTAAAACAGGAAACTTGGAGACATCCTCCAATTGCTGTGGAGCAGACTCTATCCCATCATAGTCAGAGCCTATTGCGACATGGTCAATACCCACCTTTTTCACAAGGTAGTCAATATGCTCCAAGAGCTTTTCCAATGGAGCATCTGCCTGTCGCTTCAGCTTTAATGGCAATTTTTCATATTTACGGGTAGCCGAAAGCTTATTATTCGCCTTAGCACCAAAATGCTGCTTATACAGCTGCTGCACCCGATCATTAAACTTTGGATCCAAGAAGCCTGAATAGAAGTTTACGCCGATTACGCCACCATTCTTCTTTAAGGCTTCCAACTGCTTGTCCTTCAGATTCCGATAATGCGGCATCAAGGCATAGGCATTGCTATGGGAAACCAATATTGGCTTGCTCGTAATCGCTAGGACATCATAGAAGGTTTGCTCCCCTCCATGCGAAAGGTCTACCATCATGCCAAGCGCATTCATCTTACGAATAATGGCTTCACCCGCCTTTGTTAGTCCCTTAGATGCATTAGCAGCAGCCTTTACCTCCATTGCAGCGGCCGTAGCCCAGGGCAGGTTGTAATTCCAAGTTAGGGTTAAGTAGCGCGCCCCCCGCTTGTACAGGGCTTCCAGATTTTCTGTTGAGCTCTCAATCATATTCCCGCCTTCAACCCCAATAATTGCGACCATCTTTCCCTGCTGAAGAAGATCCTCGATCTGGGCACTATTTTTAGCCAGTCCAATAAGGCTAGCATTCTTTTCCAGCATCCGCTCTAGGGCATCAATTTGCGCATTTGCATGCTTAAAAGCCTTTCCTTTTCCAAATTTCTTGTCGTCGGACCAGACGGCGAATACCTGCACGTCCACTCCCCCTTCTAGCAGCCTCGGCAGATCTGTATGTCCGCTTTTAAGTCGCTGCCCAATATCTTTGCCTGGGAGAATAGACTCGTAGATAACATCATTATGCCCATCTACCACAATCAAACTCTTATGAAAGGCTGCCTGCTCCTTGTCTTGTGCTTGTCCACTAAGGGCCGTTAAGCAGATCGCTGTGCTTAAACTGAGGATTCTATTTACGTTCATTAATTGCTTCATAAATAATGTCTTGGATACGACTGCGTACATTTAGTTCCAATAACTTGCTGGAAACTTGTGGATGTACACGATTCGATAAAAATATATAAACTAATTGATTCTTGGGGTCGATCCAGATACAGGTCCCAGTATAGCCAGTATGCCCATAAACCGAACTATTTGCTAATTTCGAAGGATATTCCTTTGCAAGATCTGGATCGGCTCGATCAAAGCCTAAGCCCCTGCGACTTGTTTTAGATTGCTTGCTTGTAAACTGATCTACTGTCTCTGCCTTAAAGTATCGCTCCCCACCATAAGTCCCTCTATTAAGGAGCAGTTGGCCATAGATCGCTAAATCATTGGCTGTAGAGAATAAGCCTGCATGGCCTGCCACTCCGCCCGCCATAGCTGCACCCTGATCATGCACATAGCCTACCAATAGCGTCTTACGAAAGGAGCTGTCATCTTCTGTAGGCACAATCTTCTCCTTTGGAAAGCGCGTCCGAGGGTTATAACCAGCAGTCTTCATCCCAATAGGCTTGTACAAGATCTGCTGTATATAGTCTTCCATCGGTATAGCGGTCTCATGCTCGGCCACCTCTTTCATCACATACATACTAATATCACTATACACGTAATTGCCAACTGGCTTTACGGAGGAGCTCAGCATTGTTGGCCACATGACATCCCGGTAGTAATTATTCCGCAGGTAGGAGCTGTCTGCAAGCTGCACCTGATGCGTCGCATCTTCATAGCGTTGTACATCCCCTTGTTCTAGTTCTTTGTAAAAAGGAATATAAGGGGTGAAGCCTGCTTCATGTAGCAATACGCTGCGCAGGCTGATACCTGCCTTGTTGCTAGCTTTAGCCTGCCATAGATAATCTGCCATTGTCTTATCGATATCAATCACATTTGTCTCTGCTAAATGCATCACTACTGGGGTAGTCCCTGCAATCTTGCTAATGGATGCCAGATCAAAGATGTCGCTTGTACGGGTTGGAGTCCTGCGGTCATAGGTATGCGTGCCATATGCCTTATTGAAAATAACATTGCCATCCTTAAGGGCCATAACAACCATCCCTGGAGTAGCTCTTTCTGCAATAGCTTCGGCAGCAACCTTGTCAATTCTTTGCTCCATCTTATTTAGATTTAGCCCTTGCGCTGCTGCATTATGGTATTGTATTCGGCTTTGCACAGTTTTTATCTTGCCTTCAGTAATGGCTTGGCCTCCAAAGATAGACATCGCTGCTTGCCTTTGTTCTAAATCAGAGTCACTTGGACTTGTCAAGGACACTACGCGACTAGCTGGCAAAAGATTAAACCATATGCTCGCAGCAGACTTATCCAAAAATTTTTGCAACACGACATCCTTCTTATTAACCAAAGATTGATTGACCATAAGCATTAGGTCTGAGCGCAACTCCTGCGCGGTTCCTGCCACAATAATGGTGTTAAAATACTTGGTATGCTCATCATACTGGTTAAAATCAAAGCTAGTTACCTCTGCGTACTCCTGCAAAGTTTCTATAAAGGCCTTGTATTTACTGGGAGAAGTGGTAACCACAGCTATCTTTAGCTTATCCAACCGCTTAAATGGAATGGTCCCTTTAGGATTGGTCTCTAACATGGTTTTATTAACAAGGGCTTCTTGCTGTTGTGCCTGTAGCTGCTGGCTGCCAAAGAGCCCTCCTACAAGCAATATTTGCCAATATATTGCTTTATAATTCATAATTTAATGTAGCTTTCTTAAGTAAATGTAAAGATAAAACGCAAGAATACGCAGTCTACAGCGGTAACAAATTCAAAACAAGGTCCTAAGCGTTGCTAGAATTGTTTTTGACTTTTGGCTTTTTAGTTTTAACTTCAAAGGATATTTAAACTATGCCTGAACAGATCCAAAATAGAACTATTTTCTCCTTGTTGGAGGTCTCTCGTAGCATTCAGAAAACCATTGCTGATCGCTACAGAAGTCTATATTGGATTAAAGCAGAGATGAACAAGCTGAACCATTATACCCACTCTGGGCATTGCTATCCTGAGCTGGTCGAAAAGAAGGATGGAAAGATTGTGGCCGAGGTACGTTCAATCCTGTGGAAAACGGATTATCAGCGCATAAACCAACAATTTTTAAATCTCTTAAATGAACCTTTACGAGAAGGTATAACAATCCTATTTCAGGCTGGAATATCCTATGACCCTATGTATGGCTTCAGCCTTAAGATTGTAGACATAGACCCGACATTTGTACTTGGGGAGTTGGAAAAAGAAAAGATTAACAGCTTAAAGAAGCTAAATGAAGAGGGCGTCTTTAATGCCAACAAGCAGCTTCCCTTTCCACTGCTCCCTAAGCGGCTCGCAATTATTTCGGTGGAGACAAGCAAAGGGCTCTCAGACTTCTTCAAGATAATTAACAACAACCCTTGGGGCTACCGCTTTGAAACAACCCTTTTCCCGGCCTTACTACAAGGGGACAAGTCCATTCCTTCAATTATTAAGCAGCTGGCTGTTATCGCAGAAAAAACAGAAGCATTTGATGCTGCTGCCATTATCCGTGGGGGCGGCGGCGAGGTGGGCTTATCATCCTTTAACAATTACCTGCTTGCCAAAGCTATCGCGATCTTTCCTATTCCAGTTCTTACAGGCATAGGCCACTCCACCAACGAGACTGTCAGTGAGATGGTGGCCTACAAGAATGCCATTACGCCCAGTGAGCTGGCAGACTTTCTAATTCAGAAGTTCCACAATTTTGCAATCCCTGTGGATGATGCCTTAAAGCGGATTATCCAAGCCAGTCAAAACATCTTTTCGAATGAGCAGCAGCAATTAAAGCAGCATAGTCAACAGATTTCTTGGTCTGCAAAGTCCTTTCTACTGGCACATAGGAATCGGGTAGAGGGACTCCAAAAAGACCTAGAGTTGAGCAGCAGGCAGTTGTTAAAAGAGCGGCAAGCAGCCTTAGAAAGTAGCCTTCGCTTAATTAATATGGCGAATCCAAAGCAACTGCTAAAAAGAGGCTTTAGTATTACGCGTCTTGCAGGCAGGGCCCTTACCAACTTGGAGGAGCTGCCGCTAGGTGCGCAAATAGAGACCGAGCTTTATGAGGGGACAATACAGAGTACTATAATTTCAAAATCAACTAAAAATGACGGATAAATTAACCTATACAGAAGCCTTCCAAGAGTTGCAGCTGATCGTTTCACAAATTGAAACAGGAGAGGCTAATGTGGATGAATTAAGTGCGAAAATTCGGCGCGCCTCGGAGCTAATCACGATCTGTAAAGCAAAGATTGCTGACTCGGAAGAGGAGGTTGAAAACCTATTGGCCAAGCTTGCTGCACAGGACCATACGGATCAAGCTCAATCCAAGGAAGATTAGGACTCGCTTAATTCTATTCGTTAAGTTAATTTTTCAAATAAACTTGGGGCGCATTT
>JASLCA010000074.1 GCA_030146225.1 Sphingobacterium sp.
ATAGCCGGCATTATGGAGGAACTTTATTTTAGAGGCTTCCTATTTGGACAACTGTTCAAGCATACAAAACTTGGCTTTATCCCTGCTATATTCTTTGGTGCCTTAATCTTTGCCAGTGGGCATTTATACCAGAGCCAAGCTATGAGCGAGCTTTTTGGTATATTTATGTTAACCTTCGCTGGTGCCATCTTCTTTGCTTGGCTCTATGTGGAATGGAATTATAACCTTTGGGTGCCCATCTTTACCCATACCCTTATGAATCTCTGTTGGTATATCTTTTCTATTGACAATACTGCCCTCGGGGATCTAAAAGCCAATGTATTTAGAGCATTAACCATCCTTAGCGCAATCCTTTTTACGGTACTTTATAAGCGAAGCCGAAAAGAGAAACTACTGATAAATAAGCAAAGCTTATTTGTCAAAAGAAATAGCCCGATATAATGCTTCAGAACATTATCCTGGCGAAGCTAGGGTAGAGCTGAGAATAGATTAAAAACCTTGTGAAAAAGTAAACCTAAACAAATAGAATATTACCATTGAGCATACACAGTATTATGAATTGGAAAGAAATAAAGTTAGTTGATCAGAAAGTGTACCCAGCAAATAGCATAACCATTTTTATGATGGATACAGCTACTGGAGTTCCAGCTACGCATTGGGTGGATAAGGCCTATACAAACTATGCCTATAAAGAAGAGTGCATGTTCAACTGTTATATAACAGTTGACTTTACGGATGAATTTAACCAGCTTAAACAGCCACTTGACAACGCGGAGCTTGAAAAGTATTTTACAAACAATCTAAGAGAGGTATGTGTTTGTCATCATATCGCTCGAATAACTACTGATACTGGAATCAGTTTAGAACTCTATGTGGACGATGTGGAGGCTGCCATTAAAAAGTTTAATGAACTCGAGTCGGATCAAGCGCGCTTAGTGAACTTCAACTGTGAAATCAATGACGATCCTGAGTGGAACAATGTAGCTGAATTATTAAATTAACTATTCCCAAAGCAAGCCACATTTATTAGCTAGCCAGTAAGATTAAAAGAGCACACAACAATAATGGAGAAATACCTACAAGCAGTAGCCGACTTTTTGGCAAACAACGATTGGAGCGAAGAAGAGCTGGAGTTTGCCATCTTACAAGATGAGCTTGTTGAGCAGATGGAAGCTGAGCAAATAGGCTTGGCAGCAATCCAACCTATACTTGAGCTTATGGAGAAACACCCCCTAGTGGAATTTGGAACGCCAGGTGCATTCACTCATTTTATAGAGCAGTTTTATAAAGATAATAGTACGTATTATGAAGAAATACTGCTACAGTCCGTCTTAAAGCAACCTACCGTTCATACCGTTTGGCTGTTGAATCGTGTTATAAATGGAACTTCCCCTGAAACCGCTAAAGTGCTTATCCAGACCTTAAAGTCCATTGCAGATGATGCGGCGCAGGAGGCAGAGATACGGATGGCAGCTGATAGTTTTTTTAAATACCATCTTTAAGTATAGCAGAACAAATATTTCTGTTGTCTATATAAATAACGTTAATGGATATGCGCTATGTAAGCATGCTGATAACAAGACTATACACAAGTAATTGAAAACAAAAACCATGAAATACAGCCTGCTATTTATACTCAGCCTACTGCTAGGCACTGCCTTGACAACTAAGGCACAACAAGAAGTCTCCGAGACTCAGATTGACGATGAGTTTTTTATACCTGTGGAGCAATCCAAGCTGTATGCCCGACTAATTGGGCATGCCGATAAGCCTATTATTATAACCTTGCACGGTGGTCCAGGTGCTTTTTCTGTGGATCACGAATTTTATAAAGATGTCTTTGAACAGGATTATTTGGTGCTTTATTTTGATCAAAGAGGAGGGGGCAAGTCCGATGAATGCAAAGACAAGTCCATGCTGACAACAGATCAATTTGTAAAAGATCTAGATGATGTGGTGGATTTTATAAAAGCCAGATACCCCAACCAGAAAGTCAATCTATTGGGGACCTCCTGGGGTGGCACTTATGGCTTTTTGTATTTGCTCAAGCATCAAGAGAAAATCAATTCCTTTATCAGCAGCTCCGGCTTTGTAGATAGCCCACAGCGCAATTTATCCTTAATAAACCATGAGCGTAAACTAGCACAGAAAGGCTTGAAAAGTCAAAAGGATCCTGTAAAACGCAAAAGATATCAAGAGATTTTAACCCAATTGGACAGAATAGAAAAAAGTGGTTTTAAGGATTTCTTTCAAGATATGAATCTGCTCCGCTATGAATTTCCAAAGGACTTAGGATTTGATGTCTATTGGGCGCAGCCAGCTCTGCAAGCTAAAAAAGCTGCATTACTTAGTGATACTGCCTTTTATACACGTGTAAAATACAGTCCCAGCGACATCGAGAAAGCCTTCGAAAAGCTGGAATATGTCAATGAAGTATTTATGAATACGGCTTCCTACAACAACCTAAATATCGTTAGTCAATTGGCGCTGATCAAGCGACCTGTTTTAGTTATTCAAGGGGAATTTGACTATGCCATTGGCGTGGATCAAGGCAGAACCATTTACAATGCACTTACACATGTGCCCAAAGCCGATAAGCGCTTGGTGTACCTCAAGAATGCATCGCATAATCCGGCGTTTGAGGCTCCAGAAGCCTATTATAAGGCCATGAAATTGTTTTTCGATAAGCATAATTAAAACCCTAATTCTTAGCCAGCCATTTCAACGCGAATGAATGGACCTACCCATTACGCTTTTGGAATCAAGGTTAACAATAGATTAGACAAGCAACAAACTAAACACGAAGAATTATGTTTATAGAAAAATGGAAAGATACCGCATTTGGTAGCGATTTTGGAAATGATTTTCTACAGTTTATGGAAAGTATTCCTACAGCTCCACTCAGCTTGTCAGCAGTTTACGAACACTGTGATTTAGCGCAGTACATCGATCAGCCCGACAGACTGAATCAACGTACCGACAACAATGTCCGCCTGCATAATACAGGATTTGAGCAATATGTACACTATGAAGATGCGCTAATTTCCCTCGCTGCGGTAGTCGCTGAAAGTCAGCTGAATGGTAGCGCAGATCTAAGCTATGCCTACGGCTCCAAAACCTTGATTTTTGAAATCACAAAAGCAGAACTAATCAGCCTCAAAGAAGCATTATTACAACTGCACAGCAATCCCGATAAGTTTGTTTTATTTCAAATGCTAGACCCTATTGGAAGAACCGAAACACTGGCTGATGTAGCAGACATTATCGCTCAACTCGGAAATTGCATTGCCAATAAAGAATAGCGCAAGGCATTAATATAATGTGGAGTTACTTGCTTTAAGTCCTGAATATTTTATGCGTATATGCTACTTGATTTTAATAGAATTTTCAGATATTTATTGCTGTAAATCAGAAGTACTACTATGAGAAAATTAATGCTTACACTTGGCGTAGCAACGATGATGCTCGCATGTAATCAAAGCCCTAAAGAAAATCAAGGCGCACAGCAAACAACAGATACTGTTGAAGCTAAGCAAGAAACTGTACAGGCAACAAAGGCTTTTAACATTGAAGATATACCTTATGCCAGCTCCACAGTTGGAGACTTTCCATTCTTTACCTTACCAAAAGGTTTAGAAGAACAGAATAAACCTTTACAAAAGAAGTTTGATGTCTGCTTTTTCCCCATTAATGGAATTATGACTCCATTTGAAGGAAGATTGTATAAGGCCAATGTAACTGCTTCAGCGGGCGAGGAGTTTTCGCAACGGTACTTTGAAAAGAGCCTTACAGACTATTTAACCTCTATCGGTGCAGTGCAAGTCTATGATGCCGAAATAAGTACCGAAGAATATGAGCGTTACCACAAGTTAGACCCTAATAAAGGGGATGAAGGCGATATAGGCTATGCAGGTGATCTTATCAAGTTCTTTGTAATCCGTACCAAGGACAAAGGAAATATCTATGTGCAATTTACCGCTAATAATGCCAGTGGAAAGTTAAATATCTTGCAAGAAGAAGCCTTTCAGCAGACCATAAGCAAAGTAACGGCAGCTGAAATAGAAAAGGACCTGACGGAAAAAGGTAAATCCATATTATACATAAACTTTGATGTCGATAAAGCCAGTATTTCTCCGGAAGGAAAAACGGTTGTACAGGAAATTGCAGCAGCCCTAAAGAAAAATGGCGGCATGAAAATCGCAATTGAAGGACATACCGACAACAGCGGCGATGCTGCGTATAATAAAAAGCTATCCGAGGATCGTGCACAATCTGTATTAAAGGCACTAGTAAGTAGCGGAATAGATAAGTCAAGCTTAGTCGCTAATGGCTTTGGCGCTGAGCAACCCCTAGTAGCCAATGATAGCGAAGCAAATAAGGCCAAAAACCGTAGAGTAGAACTCGTAAAGGTCAACTAATAACTTAGCCCTATCAGGCTAGCATGTTGTTTTTTAGTGTTAATTGTATAGCATTCAACTGGTTCTAGTTGTACGGGCATATTTTTGACTTATTTTTTCCTTTAGGTGATCAGATTGAAACTTTCAATACCCCTTAATTGTGTACATTAGGGGGGAGATAAATAGGCATATGAAGATGGAAAAAGAAGATAAGAAAGCCGTTGGTCCAAACCCCGATCAACTATATCCAAACGAAAATATTAAGCAAGTTTGCTACATAAAGAATTGCATAAGGAATCCAAATATTCAAGTAGGGGACTATACCTATTATGATGATGCGGAGGATCCCACAGCCTTTGAAAGTCATGTAACACACCATTATGATTTTATCGGGGATAAATTAATTATCGGAAAGTTTTGTGCGATAGCCAAAGGCATTGAGTTTATTATGAATGGCGCAAATCATCGCATGCATTCGGTAAGCACCTATCCCTTTAATATTATGGGCAATGGATGGGATAAGCAGCCCGTGAGTCTGGAGGATCTTCCTTTGAAGGGGGATACCATTGTAGGAAATGATGTATGGATAGGCCAAAATGTAACCGTGATGCCAGGTGTACACATTGGCGATGGCGCCATAATTGCGGCCAATTCCGTCGTAGTAAAGGCTGTTCCTGCCTATTGCATTGTGGGTGGAAACCCAGCAACGGTCATTCGAAAACGATTTGACGATGCGCTAATAGACTATTTAGTTGCCTTAAAGTGGTGGGACTGGCCCGCAGCGAAAATAACCCAAAACCTAACGATCCTCTGCAGTGCAGATCTAGAAAGGATTAAGTCCATCAGTTAGCTTTAGCTGGAGGACTGAATTAAAATCTAAATGTCAGTCCTAAACTTATATAATCCAAAG
>JASLCA010000097.1 GCA_030146225.1 Sphingobacterium sp.
TACCTTGCTATCCACAACTTCAAATGGCGATGGGCTACTTTTCCCAACCACCGCAGTAGCCTTTTTAACTGGGGCTTTTTTTGGCGCTGACTTCTTTACCTTTTCTTCAGCATCTGGCTTAACCGCTGCTGACTCCTTCTTTATTGCTGCGGCTGGCTTTGTGCTCGCCACTGGCTTTTTAACGGCTGTTTTATCAGCCGTGGATTTTACTGCTAATTTTGGCTTTGCTCCTACCGTAGTTTTCTTTAGGGCAGGTCTACCTACTTTTTTAACTGCAACTTTTGGACTGTCTGTTGTTGGGCTCTCCGTAGATTTTAACTCGGTAGTGTCCACAGTAGTAGGGGTATTTCCCTTATCATCATTTTTTGTAATCATTGTAATAGATTTTACGAGGTAAGTGTAA
Organism: Sphingobacterium sp.; assembly: GCA_030146225.1. GTDB lineage: Bacteria > Bacteroidota > Bacteroidia > Sphingobacteriales > Sphingobacteriaceae > Sphingobacterium. Next base: position 404 of record JASLCA010000097.1, read on the forward strand.
TATTAAATAAACAAAAAACATGCCCTTTTGTTTATCTGCCTGGCATTTAGAAATCACTCCTGGTCTTAAGCTAATTTATGAAGAATACCGTATCTTTAAAAGATCGAACGTTAATTTTATGAAATATTACCTTATCGCTGGTGAAACATCGGGGGATTTGCATGGTGCAAACCTTATAAATGCTCTTAAACAGGAAGATAGCCAAGCTAACTTTCGTATTGTTGGTGGAGATCAGATGAAAGTAGCAGCTGATCAGCAACCCTTTATTCATACTTCGGCTATGGCCTTTATGGGCTTTGTGGAGGTTGTTCAAAACTTAGGAAAAATCCGTAAGAACTTAAAGGCTGTTAAGGCAGACCTGCTGGCTTACAAGCCGGACAGCTTAATCCTTATTGACTTCCCGGGATTTAACCTGAAGATTGCCGCTTATGCCAAGCGCTTGGGGATTCGGGTATGCTATTATATATCCCCCAAGATATGGGCTTGGAATCAAGGCCGCGTACATAAGATCAAGAAGATTGTAGATCATATGTTTTGTATTCTTCCCTTTGAAGTGGAGTTTTACAAACGCTTTAATTATACCGTTGATTATGTGGGTAATCCGCTCTTAGATGCGATTTCGGCTTATACATTTAATCCAAACTTCAAGCAGGACAATAAGCTAAATGAGCGCCCTATTATTGCATTATTGCCTGGAAGTCGACAGATGGAAATTGAAAAAATACTTCCGGAGATGCTGGAGCTCTTCTACCTATTTCCAGCACATCAATTTGTGGTTGCTGGTGCTCCCAATTTTGATCGGGAATATTATGCTAAATACATTCAGGACTTGCCTATACAGGTTGTCTTTGAACAGACTTATGATCTATTAAAGTCCGCAGATGCCGCTGTGGTAACGAGTGGCACCGCTACCTTGGAGACTGGAATACTCAATGTACCACAGGTTGTTGTCTATAAAGCCAATAAACTAAGTGTAATGATTGCCCGAAGACTGGTGAAGGTTCGTTTTATCTCATTGGTAAATCTTATCAATGATTTCTTGTCGGTTCGGGAGTTGATTCAAGAAGATTGTAATACCCGTATGATTGCAGATGAGTTAAATGCGTTGATAAATGACAAGGCGCATAGAGCAAGTGTACTGGAAAACTATGCCTTGTTGAATGAGAAAATGGGGCTTCCTGGGGCATCGCAAAAAGCAGCTAAATTAATTTTCTCTTATACAACTACAACTTAGATTAAACTTTTTTACCAATAAAGTATTCTAAGCTATAGAAAACATTAAATTATAAAGTTATGCGTAAAATAAATAGTTTAGTAATCTTGATGATCGGACTCTTGTTTGCTCCGACAGTTCAGGCTCAATCCAATGAGCAACATATCGGTAAATTGGAACTTGGTAAGAAAAAGAAGATGACTTTCAGTGATCGGGATTCTTCCATAACGGTCTATATTGACACCCTGATTATGAAGGATAAATCCTCTTTACAGTTTATCGGCAAAAAGGATGTCAAGCTCGTTGTTAAGCATGCTGAAATTGCAAACTCTGCATTTATCAGTGGTATTGCTGGGCAAAACAATGCCTCCAACTTTGATATCGCAATGAATATTAAGAAGCTCGGCTCCTTATACGTAATCGCGCGTGGAGAGGATGCCCATAATGGTACGCGGACGCATCCCAATGGAAATGGTGGTCAAGTGAAGTTTACTTATGCTATAGATGGTATCGCGCCTCAATCAGCGGATAGAAAAGCTAAGAACTATCTTTTTATAGATGTTTCAGCTGGGGGCAGAATGATTAACCCAACTTCTGACTTAAACCAGATCTATTCTAGAATTGCCCTGTCATCTCCAGGCTTACGGGGATTGCCACAAGGTCAGATTTATTCGGGATCTCCTGGACTGGAAGGAAAGGCGGAGATTGTTGCTGGAGAGTTAAGTAATTAATTGAATTAAATAAAGAAGCCGCTTAAAAGCGGCTTCTTTATTTTTATAACTGTTTTGTTAATTTCTCTACCAATACTGATTTTGGAACAGCACCAATTTGCTTGTCTACAATCTCACCATTTTTGAAGAATAATAAAGCAGGAATGTTTCTGATTCCGAATTTCACAGAAATATCTGGGTTATTATCCACGTTTACTTTTCCTACAACAGCTTTACCTTCAAACTCAGTAGCGATTTCGTCTACGATTGGTCCTACCATACGACATGGTCCACACCATTCTGCCCAAAAGTCAATTAATACTGGTTTATCTGATTTCAATACTAACTCGTCAAAGTTGCTGTCTGTAATTTCTATTGCCATAATATTTAATTTTTAATCAATTATACGTTAAATACGATATACAAAGATAGCTATTTGGAAAAATATAAAAGACATTGCTAATTCATATTTTTCTATGGGCTATCAATTTAATTTATATTTAAGCTCTAATGCTTCTAATTCTTCTAAAAACTCATTCGTAATATTGATCTTGACTGCTTTTGCAGGCATCTCAACGCTTACGCCATCTTGCATATCCTGCACATGGAATTTTAGTTGACAGGCGGGGTCCTGCCCCTCCTGCTTGGTTGCTTGCACCATTTCCTGTACACTGTACACTAATTTATCATTTAAGCGCTGCAAAGGTAGCTGAATGGTAAAGGTTTTGGCAAGCTTATCCCGAAGCTCGGAAAGCAATTGAATATTCTTTAACTCAAATCCCCAGTTGCCCACCTGCTTGAAACGCTCCTGCACCAAGCCCCGAATCTGCACAAAAAATCCTTCTTGCAGATAGCCTTTGAACTTTACATAGTCCTCCCCAAAAACCACTATATCATAGGAGTCACTGTAATCTTCTATAATAAAGGAGCCAAAGGGCTTACCATTCTTGGAGACCCTATGATGCGCAATTGCAATAATCCCGCCGATAACAACCTCCTTGTTCTTAATGCGATTAAAGTCTAGTAATACATCATCTTCAACTTCACTTGCTTTAACCTTATTTATTAACTGTAAGTCGGTTACCCGATTGGCACAGAAATGCTTGATCTCGAATTTATAATTATCCAAGGGATGGCTGGTCAGGTAAATCCCAATCACATCCTTCTCGTATTTAAGCTTTTCTATTAGGCCCCATTGATTACAAGGGGCTAGTACTGGTTCTGGAAGTTCGGTTGCGGCAGAGCCGCCAAATAAGCTGGCTTGGGCAGAGTTTTCATTTTCCTTAAAGCGGTTTCCATATTTCACAGCCTTCTCTAAGCCGGTAGAGCTATCCCCATCCATATAGAAGTACTGGGCTCTATGCGTGTCCGTAAAATTGTCAAATCCTCCTGCGTAAGCTAAACTTTCAAAGGCTTTCTTGTTGGCCGAGCGCAGATCAATGCGTTTAGCAAGGTCAAATACGGATTTGTAACGTCCGCCTTTCTCCCGTGTCTGTACGATGGTATCTACTGCGCCAGCCCCAACGCCTTTTACGGCGCCCATTCCAAAGCGGATAGAGCCCTGATCATTTACCGTAAACTTGTAATAAGACTCATTTACATCAGGCCCTAAGACGGCCATGCCCATACGCTTGCACTCTTCCATAAAGAAGGTAACTTGCTTAATGTCGTTCATATTATTGGACAACACGGCAGCCATATATTCAGCTGGATAATGTGCTTTTAGATAGGCTGTTTGATAAGCAATCCAAGCATAACAGGTGGAGTGCGACTTGTTAAAGGCATAGGCAGCAAAGGCCTCCCAGTCAGTCCAAATCTTCTCTAAAACCTTCGGGTTGTGACCTTTTTCGGCCGCTTGCTCTACAAATTTAGGCTTCATCTTGTCCAGTACGGACTTCTGCTTCTTACCCATTGCCTTCCGCAACACATCGGCATCCCCCTTGGAGAATCCAGCTAGTTTCTGCGACAAAAGCATTACCTGCTCTTGATACACCGTAATCCCATAGGTCTCGTTGAGGTATTCCTCACAGGCCTCCAAGTCATATACAATGGGTTCAATACCATGCTTACGCTTGACGAACAGGGGGATATACTCCATAGGCCCAGGTCTATACAAGGCGTTCATGGCAATTAAATCCGCAAATACGGTAGGCTTTAATTCCTTCATGTATTTCTGCATCCCTGGGGACTCATACTGGAACACTCCTACAGTTTCTCCACGTTGAAAGAGCTCATAGGTGATTTGATCATCAATTGGGAAGGTATCCGGGTCCAGCACGATGCCATGACTTAACTTTACGTTGGCTACGGTATCCTTAATCAGGGTCAAGGTTTTAAGCCCTAAGAAGTCCATCTTGAGCAAGCCTGCGCTCTCCACTACGGAGTTGTCAAATTGTGTTACAAAGAGCTCAGAATCCTTGGCAAGAGAGACAGGTACAAAGTTGGTAATATCATCGGGGGTAATAATTACGCCACAGGCATGCACCCCCGTATTCCGAATAGATCCTTCCAGGACCCGAGCTTGTTTAATAGTCTCGGCTTCTAGCCCAGCGCCTTCTGCTATGGCCTTTAGCTTGTTGACCGCTTCTAGCTCTTCAGCTCGTAAAACCTCCTTTAGGGTACGATCATCTAAGGAGAATATCTTGCTCAATTTTAGGTTTGGGATAAGCTTTGCGATCTCGATTGACTCATGTAAAGGTAAGTCCAATACCCGTGCTGTATCCTTAATTGATGACTTGGCAGCCATGGTACCGTAGGTAATAATCTGTGCTACCTGCGATGCACCATACTTATCAATTACATATTGCATCACACGCCCCCGACCCTCATCATCAAAATCCACGTCAATATCGGGCATGGATACCCGGTCAGGATTTAAGAAACGCTCAAATAGCAAGTCGTACTGTATCGGGTCTAAGTTGGTAATACCTAAGCAATAGGCTACCGCAGATCCTGCGGCGGAACCCCTACCGGGTCCAACAGAAACATCCATTGCGCGCGCTGCTGCAATAAAGTCCTGTACAATCAAGAAATATCCTGGATAGCCTGTGCGTTCAATTGTTGCCAATTCAAAGTCCAAGCGCTCTCGGATCTCCTCGGTTATTTCTGGATAGCGACGTTCGGCTCCTTGATAGGTCAGATGCCTTAAGAAGGCATTTTCTCCGCGCTTGCCATTGTCGGCATCGTCTTCCGTATGTATAAACTCCGCTGGAATATCAAACTTAGGAAGCAGAACATCCCGATTTAAGGAATAGATAGTGATTTTATCTAGAACCTCTTGAATATTTATAATCGCCTCTGGAATATCCGCAAAGACTTTTTTCATCTCTGGGGTAGACTTAAAGTAGTATTCCTGATTGGGCAGGCCAAATCGGAACCCTCTTCCTCTACCCTTGGGCGTAGTTAATTTCTCTCCATCCTTAACGCAGAGTAAGATATCATGTGAGTGTGCATCCTCCTTCTTAACGTAATAGGTATTGTTGGTGGCAATCAGCTTAACCTCATGCTTATTGGCCAATTCGATTAAAGTCTCGTTTACACGATCTTCTTCTTCCTGACCGTGACGCATTAATTCTACATAGAAATCTGCCCCAAACTCTTCCTTCCACCAGACCAAGGCCTCTTCAGCCTGAGCCTCGCCCATATTCAAGACCTTATTCGGAATCTCGCCATGTAGGTTTCCAGAAAGGACGATTAGGTTTTCTTTGTACTGCTGTACAACAGACTTGTCAATACGGGGTACATAATAAAAACCGCGGGTGTAAGCCACGGAAGCCATTTTGGCTAAATTATGATAACCTTCTTTATTCTTAGCAAGGAAAACAACCTGATAGCCATTGTCCTTACGGGATTTATCTAAATGATTGTCACAGATAAAAAACTCACAGCCTACAATGGGCTTAATAATTTTACCCTTAGGGGTTTCCCCTCTTTCCAAGGCCTCTGCATGTTGGGTCTCAACATCTTTGTTGTGCCCTAATACTCGGTTCACAAAGTGAAAAGCACCCATCATATTCCCATGATCGGTAATAGCCACAGCTGGCATTTCTAAGCGAGCAGCCGCTTCGACCATCCCAGGAATGGATATGGTAGATTGTAATACCGAAAACTGGGAGTGATTATGAAGGTGTGCAAACTCAGCTTCTGCTAAGCGTTTCAGCAAAGCCTCATCTATAGTGACCTTGTCTACACTCTTGGTCTTATTACGTATAGCATCCGAAGCTGCCTTTAGGTTTACATGCTGTAGACCAACTGTTGGGACAACGGTAGGATTCTCTTGTTTAAATTCAACAAAGTAGCCAGTATCGACCTGTAAGTCGGCTGCCGTAAAGACTTCCCGCCTAACTAGCTCAAAGAAACAGCGGGTAGTTGCTTCCACATCGGCAGTAGCATTATGCGCTTCGGCAAAGGGAACCCCAAATAAATAAGCATGCAGCTCTGTAAGGTTGGGCAACTTAAAGCGTCCGCCTCTACCTCCAGGTAGTTTAAGTAAGCCCGCAGTAACTTCTGTACAGGTATCCAACAAGGGCATGCTGGCCATCGGGGATTCAACGCCATAGCGATGAAACTCACAGCCCATAATATTCAGGTCAAAGCCAATGTTTTGCCCCACTACAAATTTCGCTTTTGCTAGCGCTTCATTGAACTTTGTAAGTGCCTCTTGTATTGGAATACCGTCCTGCGCGGCTAATTCGGTAGAAATACCATGTATTTTCTCAGCGTCAAACGGTATATTGAAACCATCAGGTGCTATTAGATAATCTTGATGCTCAACCAAGCGTCCCATCTCATCATGCAATTGCCATGCAATCTGAATACAACGTGGCCAGTTATCTGTATCTGTAATAGGTGCATCCCAACGTTTTGGTAAACCTGTAGTTTCCGTGTCAAAAATAATATACATACCCATCCTTTTCTACTTATCACACAAAGTTAACAAAATAAGCCCCTTGTTTTTCCACAGAAGTATCAGAATTACAAACATACTGATGCCACATAAAGGGGCTTATCTAATTTATTTTCTGAGTGTTTCTTTTGCTAATACATGGCCATCGTCTCGAATCATCTGATAGCTAAGCGCATTGCCCTCGCCTTGTAGGTGAACCAAGGTTCTTTTTCCAGCTTTTGGTCCTCCTCCTATTAGCAAGGCATAGCGGTGATCTTGATCCGGAGGATAATGTCCATAGCTGTGGGTATGCCCAGCAACGACTAAATCTACCCCATATTTGTCAAAGAGAGGTGAAAATTGCGCGCGACAATGCAGCGTACCATGCCAATCGTCTGAATGATAAGTTGGGATATGCATTACCACCACCTTGAACTTCGCCTTCTTGTAAGCTTTACTTTCCATAACCCCCTTTAACCATATAGCCTGCTGCGCTCTATAGGCATCATAATCTGACAAGCCTCCATAAACCTCATGGTTATCGGCCTTGTCTTCTCCTGTATCAAGATATATCCAATACACATTGCCGGCTGCAAAACTATGGTAGTAATGCCCCGTATTATGCTGTACGTACTTCGCATAATCAAAAGCATAGGCTCCCCTTGTCTCGTGATTTCCTCTATTAATTATCATCGGGATACGTCCGTCCAGCAGTACGGATAAAGGCGCCAAGGCTTTCTCCGTAAAATCATTTTCTTTTGAAAGATGATGAACGGAATCCCCATTATTTACCACAAAGTCTAGGCCTTCCTTTGGGATTAGAGCCAAGAGTTGTGCATAGCTCGCTTTCTCTTCATGGATATCATTAAAAATACAGCAATTTACGGTTGCTTTTTCCTGTAGAGCTTTCGTACGGAAAGTAAACTTTGCACTGTGAATTTCTGGCCCATATACAATCTTATAGGGATCAAAGCTGATAATCTCCTTGGAAACGATACGATAGCTATAGGCAGTATCTGGCTTGAGATCAGATACACTGATCCGAGACAATAGGGTATTGGCTTGCCGTAAGCCCTCATAGACCTCATATACCTGCTTAATGTGTTGCTTATCGTCCGTAAGCTCTAACCATGTAAATGCCTTCTTGTTGACAACACTAAAGACGGCAACTGAAGTGGTTTGTAGATTTTGAAGATAAGGTTGAACGACAAAGTCAAAATTGCCGTCAGCTAGGGCTTGATCCCCCAATGTGTTTGCCTTTAGGCTAATCGGTAAGCTGGCCACAGAGGCGGCTATGCCTAATTGTTTTAAAAATTTACGTCTGGTCTCCTGCATAGAATAAAGGGTTAAACAGTCTAGTCATTTAGACTTACTAATTATAAAGAGCTGCTTATGTAGTTTAGAAATAGGTAAGACAAAAATAGCATTCTTCTGGATAGCCGCTAATCCTTTGTGTAAAAAATCTATGACATAAAATAATATTTACTGTGTAATTATTATTTTAGTTGTCTAATTATGAAACCATTCCTTGTTTTACTCAGCGTTTTTTTACTATCACTTGTTGTCAGCAAAGTGCAAGGTAAAAACCTAAACTTTAGTTTGTCGGCCCGAATAGCCATGTCAGCGATGATGCTATTTTCGGCAATGGGTCATTTTGCTTTCCCTAAGGGAATGGCTATGATGCTGCCTGCGTTTATTCCGCTTAAAACAGAAATTATCTACCTCAGTGGCCTTATGGAGATTTTCTTTGCCATAGGTCTACTCCTTCCCAAATTTCAAACTGCTACAGCTTGGCTAATTATTGCCTTCCTTGTACTTAGCCTGCCCGCAAATATTTATGCGGCCTCCATTCACCTAGACTACCAAGAAGCTAGTTACCATGGGCCTGGCCTTTCATATTTATGGCTTCGCATCCCCCTACAACTCTTCTTTATGGCTTGGACTTACCTGAGTGCTATACGTTAGTGCTAAATTGCTCTGCTAGCGCTTATTAAGACTCCTAGCGAGCTTTCCAATCCTTGTGTAGAATTGGGGGCCATTCGGCATCACAGGTAAATCACTGAGGGATTGCTTTAGTCCTAGGCTAATGCTAGCCTTCAAGCTCTTTAGGATTACAAAATCTTTGCGCTACTCCTATAAAAAAAGATCACCCGAAGCGGGGAGCTCCAGGTGATCATACTAACCAATTATTAACCTAAATATGAAATTTAACTATGAAACGTAAGAAGGGAGCGAAATGTTACACCCTATAGAGAAAATAAACAATATCGCACTGAAACTTACATTATTCTGGCATTAAAAAGCCTAACGATTGCTTTATAGACTTTGCTTGGCTTTTCTTATGTTTGCAGGATGAACGCTGAATCATTAAAAAAGTTTGATATCCTAGAGGCGAAGTCTGCTGGATATAGCACCCTCCTATTTGATGTTGATGGTACACTAGCAGATAATATGCAGGCCCATAAGGATGCCTACGTGGCAGTCTCTGCTGAACATGGGATTGATATAGACCCTAATATCGTAGAAGAGTTAGCTGGCTGGCCTACTGTCGATGTAGCGCAGGAAATAGCTA
>JASLCA010000124.1 GCA_030146225.1 Sphingobacterium sp.
ATTGTCACTATCGAGTATTGCGACTTCCTCTGTAAAGAGTATATTGCCTGTATCAATCTCATGTTGCAATAGGAATGTGCTGACACCTGTTTTTTCCTCCCCATTGATAATTGCATGATTAATAGGAGCGGCGCCTCTATACTGAGGCAATAGGGAGCCATGTACATTTATGGTACCCTTTGCTGGCATAGCCCAAACTACTTCAGGAAGCATCCGGAAGGCTACCACAACTTGTAGGTCGGCTTGGTACGCGCTCAAGTCTGCAATAAAATCGGGATCCTTTAGTTTTAGAGGTTGTAAGACGGGAATATTGCGTTCTAAGGCAAACTTTTTTACAGCCGATTCATGAACTTTTTGACCTCTACCTGCTGGTTTGTCAGGGGAGGTGACAACCGCAACCACATTTTCGCCCGAGTCTAATAATGCTTGCAATGATGCAACCGCAAAATCGGGGGTTCCCATAAAGATTATACGCATATACTGAATAAATTTTCTATTTCTACAGAAATGTCAGCAAGTGACAAATTTTATTAACTTTGCGAAGGTACAAATTAATTTTTAGCTTGAATTTTCCTTACTTCTTAGCAAAGCGAATCACCATTACTGGGCAGCGAACTTTCTCTAAATTGATTGTACGCGTCACTATTGGTGCCTTAGCCTTAGCAATTTCTGCAATTATCTTATCGGTGGCTATCCTTACGGGCTTTAAAAGTGAGGTAATTCAAAAGCAGCGTAGCTTCTTTTCAGATATCGTGGTCTCTAAGAATGATTTAAATAGCTCTTACGAGAATAGTCCGATTAGCCTGAGTGCTGCGGAATTGGCGGAGCTAAAAGCCATTCCCCAAGTTAAAAGTATTACCCCATTTGCGACCAAGGCCGGTATTATCAATGTAAATGGCGAGGTAGAAGGGGTCTTACTAAAAGGTATAGACCAAAGCTACGATCAGCGCTATTTACAACAGAGTATAAAGCAGGGCGATAGCTTGGACTTTCAGAATAATCCCAATACCCAGCTGCTTATTTCGGAAACCTTATCCAAGCGTCTTAATCTAAAGCTAGGGGATAAGTTTGTTATGTATTTTGTACAAGAGCCCATTCGAAAAAGACCCTTTACGGTTCAAGGCATCTTTAATACCAACTCCGAGGAACTCGATAAGACCTATGTTATTGGATCGTTAGATCTTATTCGCCGTTTAAACAATTTGGAAGCCAATGAGGCTGGAGCCTATGAGATTCGTATTGGCAGCTTTGATTCCTTGGAGACGGTGTCCAATAGCATTGATGAGATTATTCCCATGCGCATGCATGCAACTACTATTGTCGAGCAGATGCCTGATATCTTTAACTGGCTGAATATGCTGGATATGAACGACAATATTATCTTCGTGCTAATGGTTATTGTGGCCGTTATCAATATGATCTCTGCCTTGCTTATTAGCATCCTAGAACGCTCCTCTATGATTGGGATTTTAAAGGCTTTGGGTTATCCGAATGCGGGTATCCGAAAGGTCTTCTTGCTAAATGCAGCCTACCTTATTGGATTCGGCTTGTTAATCGGGAATGTATTTGCCATTGGACTTTATGTATTTCAGACCCAAACGCATTTCTTTGCACTGGATGCCGCGACCTATTATATTGACTATGTGCCTATGTACATCAGCTGGTATGAGGTCGTAGGTCTCAATATTGCTGTCGTCGTTATTGGGCTTTTAACCTTATTTATTCCTTCTATGCTAATTAGCCGTATATCACCGGTTAAGGCTATTCAATTCAAGTAATACTACAGTTAAAACGGTTTTTTACGAACCTTTTAATTACAGCTGCCATTAGGAACTGCTGCAAAAAATAACTATTTTACGAACCTAGATATTAAAAATTACCTCAGTATTAATAACTTCTATGGATAAATTCTTACAACATATATCTGATGCTTTCTCTACGCCGATAACCAATCCTGTACTTGTTTTTACAGTGATATTATCGATTATACTTATATCTCCCATTATCTTAAGGCCTATAAAAGTTCCTGGGATTATTGGCTTGATCTTATTTGGTGTACTCCTAGGCCCGCATGGATTAAACTGGTTGCGTAAGATTGACAAGGTAACCTTGCAAGGGAGTGGGGTAGATGCTATAGACTTGTTCTCTACAATTGGCTTACTTTACATTATGTTTATTGCTGGTTTAGAGCTGGATATGAATGAGTTTAAGAAGACTAAAAATAAGAGTTTACTCTTTGGCTTTTTAACCTTTATTATCCCCATAACAATAGGCTTTCCGGTATGTTATTACTTGTTAGACTATGCCTTTCTGCCCAGTGCTTTAATCGCCAGTATGTTTGCTACACATACCTTGGTCTCATATCCTATTGTGACAAGTTATGGTATTTCCAAGCATGAGGCCGTCGCCATTGCGGTAGGTGGAACCATCCTGACGGATACTGCCGTATTGATTATCTTAGCGATTATAACGGGGGCTTCTCAAGGTGCCTTGAATCAGGAGTTTTGGGTCACCTTAAGTGTGTCTTTTGTGATCTTTCTCTTTATTATGTTTGGGGTTATCCCCAAGATTGCAAAGTGGTTTTTCCAACGTATTGAGGCCGAGAAGACTGCGCACTATATTTTTGTATTGGCGGTAGTCTTTTTTGCAGCCTTCCTAGCCGAGTTAGCTGGACTAGAGCCTATTATTGGGGCTTTCGTTGCTGGCTTAGCCTTGAATAAGCTTATTCCTCACTCCTCAGCCTTGATGAATAGGATTGAATTTATCGGGAATGCTATCTTTATTCCATTCTTCCTAATCTCTGTAGGTATGATTGTGGATGTAAGTGTATTGACCAAGGGGCCTATGGCTTTGATTATTGCCGGGACCTTGACGGTTGTAGCCATTTCAGGTAAGTTTATTGCAGCCACAGTGACCCAATGGGTCTTTAAGTATACCAAGAATCAACGTAACCTTATTTTTGGCTTGAGCAATGCACATGCCGCGGCTACCCTAGCCATTATTATGGTGGGGTATGACAAGGAGATTATTGATGAAAATGTGGTTAATGGAACCATTGTTTTAATCTTAATTACCTGTGTGGTGGCGTCCATGGTCACCGAAAATGCCTCTAAGAAGATTGTTTTAGAAGGGCATCAGGATGATGAACATGTGGAGCATGTGCCTGAGCATGAGGAGCAGATCCTTATTCCTATTGCCAACTTAGCCAATATGGAGCCTATCTTGGATTTTGCGACCCTAATTAAGTCTAAAAAATCTCATCACCCCCTTAATATTCTGAGCGTAGTTCCTGACAATGAGGAGGCCGAAAGAAATATGATTAATGCGAAGCGAAACTTGGACAGTATGGTGCGCTATGCTTCGGGAGCGGAGACTGAGGTGGAGATTGTAACAACTATTGATCATAATATTGCCAGTGGAATTGGGCGTTCTTCGAAGGAGATGTTTGCCGATTGTATTATTATCGGCTGGCCAAGTGCGAGTTCATTTATTGAGAAGATCGTGGGGGAAAAGGCTGAGAGTATTCTAAATAGAACGAATGCCAATTTATTTATGTGTCGCTTGGACAAGCCTTTCTTGTCACACAAGTCGATTACGCTCTTTGTGCCGCCACTTGCCGAGTCGGAGATGGGCTTTAGCTACTGGATGGAGAAGATGCTGAAGTTGGCGCAGGAGCTTACCTTGCCTATTAGTTTTGTTTGTGGTGCTCGTACCCAGAAAGCGATAGAACTGTTCTTAGAGGAAGCTAAATCCAGCGTCCCTGCGAGCTATAATAACTATGAGGACTGGGATAATATTTATGGACTTGCTACTTTTAGCAATACGGATTCATTACTTGTCTTTGTGTCCTCTCGTCCAGGGGAGGTTTCTTATAGGGATTCATTAGATGGTCTTGCTAAGCGTGTTGGACGCTATTACCAAAACCAAAACTTACTGCTTATCTTCCCGAGTCGGATGGACAATCAGCATATTGATGATTACGAGGATATTCAAATGGCACCGATCTTTAGAAAGATCAGTCGAGAGATTGGGAATATGTTTAATAAAGAGAAGTAGATCTTATGGCTGCACTGGTAATTCCCCGTTTTATTTCGGAATCCGTTATTCTTAGTAAGGAGGAAATCGCTCAATTGGCTAGCTTAGCCGCTATGCCTACCGATGAAGAGGTGGATGCTATTCGGGGCTTAGCGGACATACAAGAGCTTTGGAATGCCTTTATAGGTGATGAAACCACCCGAACGACACACTTGCAGCTAAAAGCTAAGGGTTATTTGGCTGCTGGGCAGGTGTCCATGGCTTGGAAAGTACTTTTATTATAAGCTAGTCTTCAAAGCCTTTTTTATCTGCTGCTGTTATTGCTCGCATTACCTTACAGGGGTTTCCTACAGCGACAACATTGGCAGGTATATCCTTGGTGACCACTGAGCCTGATCCTATAACGCTGTTTTCGCCAATGCTTACCCCTGGATTTACGACTGTATGTGCGCCGATCCAGACATTGTCCCCTATATGTATAGACTTGGCCAATTCCCAACCTGCCACTCTTAATTCGGGGTGTATGGGATGTGTGGCCGTGAGCAAGGATACATTGGGTGCTATGAGTACATTCTTTCCTATATGTACCGGTGCTGAATCGAGGATGGTCAGGTTGTAGTTTGCATAAAAATTGTCTCCCAGATGAATATTATAGCCGTAATCGCAACGAAAGGGGGATTCAATATAGAGTTTTGGACCGGCTTGCGCAAAAAGACCTTTTAAGAGTTGTATGCGTG
>JASLCA010000157.1 GCA_030146225.1 Sphingobacterium sp.
GCCCCGACCGTCCCGACAAGGGGCGCCGCGGCTGCCGGAGTCAATGCGGCCGGCCCTCTCTCCCAGGTAATGCTTTATGATATTACTCCCAAGCACCGAGATCTATTTATAGCGGCAGTCCAAGATAAGGTCTATAGCGAGGCCCTATTTAATCGGGTTATCAAAAACTTTGTCGTGCAGGGTGGTGAGCACGATGCGGATATCGAAAAAAGAGAAGCCGCGCAACCAAGCTTAGGCAAGCCTAGGCTTGCAGGAGAATTTGATCAGCGGGCCTTCCACAAGATGGGGGCATTAGGTGCTGGACGTGATAATAATCCAGAAAAAGCCTCTTTCCTAAATCAAATCTACTTTGTTGTAGGCAAGGCCGTTAGCCTAGAAGAGTTAAATGCACTAGAAATCAAAAAGAATTATGCGTACAGCCAAGTACAACGTGAAAGCTACCTTGAAGATGGCGGGTTGCCACGTTTAGACGGTGACTATACCGTTTTTGGAGAAGTATATGAGGGCTTTGAGGTATTATTGAATATTTCGAAAGCCGCTACTGACACTGCTGATTATCCGCTGCAAGCCATCCCATTTAAAGTAAAACGTATCTTCAATGAAAAATAACATAGGCTTACTAATTGCAATCTGTTTCAGTGTGTTACATGCAGCGGCACAAATCAAACCCTTTAAGCCAACAGAGGTGGATATCCTGATACGAGCACTTGTCCAAGAAGATTCGCCAGGGATATCAGCCATGGCTACCCAGGAGCAGCAAGAAATCTACAATCTGCAAAGAGGCATGGCTAGTTTAGCTACAAGCCAGGTTATCACAAAGGATAGCCGCTTTCGCATGGCTTCTGTCAGCAAGCATATTACCGCAGCAGCGATTTACAAGCTTGTGCAAGCGCAGAAGCTGAGCTTGCAAGACAGCATTGGCAGATGGTTCCCAAGCTTGCCTAAGCAGCTGCAAGCCATTCGGGTGGCTCAACTGCTAAATCATAGCTCGGGGATACTGGACTATGAGGTTTTACTGCCTGCGGAGCAATCGCAGCAGGTACTAGATGCAGACATCCTCCCTTTTTTAGCAGCGAAGGACTCCTTGTACTTCGAAGCTGGTAGCAAGTTCCGCTACAGCAATACAGGCTATTGCTTATTGGCCCTAATTGTAGAGCAGGTTGCTGCGCAAAACTATGCCGCATTTGTGCATGCACAACTGTTTAAGCCACTAGGCCTAGACAAGGCCTTAATCTATGAGGACGCAGCGGAAATCGATGCAAGAGCCTTTGGCTATCATCCTAATCAAGGGAGCTTTAGCTTTGCAGATCAAAGCCTAACCAGTGCCACCAAGGGCGATGGAGGTGTCTATTTCTCCACAAATGATTTCCATGCCTGGGCTTATCCGCTAATGCAACAACTCCAAGAACCTGCGCTAAGGAAGCTATTCTTAACAAATGCAATGCCTGTAAACAAGCAGGTACAGTATAGTATGGGGCTTTTCTTCTACCAAGATGACCAGGGAAATCTGTACTGTTTTCATTCCGGGGAGTCTACAGGCTTTAACAATATTGTCTATATGGATATTTCACGAAAGATAGTCTTGAGCGTATTTGCGAATCGCGATGATGCCTGCATAGCAAAACCTTTCGAGGCAATCTTGCTGCGAGTAGATAAACAACGCATTAAGCCCACCAAGGTTAAGACTGAGCTATTCAACTGGTTAAGCACTGTTTACGCGAACAACTATTAAAACTAAGTATAGGAGGCTACTCAAAGCCTCCTATACCTAAATAGTTTAGACCAATTCAAAGAAATCCCTTTTCCCAATCTTTATCCGGCTCCCGATCTGGCAGCTTACTATACATGCGGGGTCGGTCTCTTGTTGGCCATTAAACTGCACGGCTCCCGCGAGTATTAACCGCTTAACTGCTGACTTGCTCAAGTCGGGCTTTAGCTGCACACATAAGTCCCAAAGGTCAGTGCCGCCCTCCCCTAACTTTAGGGCTGCAAGATCTTGCTGCTCAAAATGCTTTTCTTCAAACTTCTTATTCTGAAACTGCTGGCTAAAGAAGTCTGCTGCCGATTGCGCAAAGGCAGCCCCATGGTACTGCTGAACAATATTTTCAGCAATTTGCTTTTTAATCAGCATGGGGTTTTCGCCTGCAGCTAATGCCGCAGCTATGCCTGCCTTGCTGTCCTTGCTAAAGTCTGTGGTAAGCTCTAAGTATTCCAAAATTAACGCATCCGACAAGGACATCACCTTGCCGTACATCGCATTGGGTTCATCGGTAAGACCAATTATATTGTTTAAGGATTTACTCATCTTTTCCTTGCCATCCAAACCTTTTAGGAGTGGCATACAGAGTACTACCTGTGGGCTTAATCCCATAGTCTCCTGCAATTGTCTTCCCATCGTACAATTAAAAAGTTGATCTGTCCCTCCCATCTCAATATCCGCATTGATCTGTACCGAGTCGTAGCCTTGTAGGATTGGGTATAGCAGTTCATGCATAGCGATAGGCGTGTTTTCAGTAAATCGCTTGTTAAAGTCATTCCTATGCATAAGCTGTGCTACGGTGACCTTTGACATCAACTGTATAAGCGCTGAAAAGGGTAAATTATCCAGCCATGTGGAATTAAATACAATCTTAGCCTTATCCACATCAATTACCTTGGAAAGCTGCTTAATATAGGTTTGCGCATTGTAAGCAACCTCCTCCAAGCTAAGCGGCTTCCGGCTTTTATTCTTGCCTGTAGGATCCCCTATCCGCGCAGTAAAGCTCCCCACAAGGATAACGATCTCATGACCTAGATCTTGAAATGACTTCAATTTCTTAAGCACTACAGCGTGCCCCAGGTGTAGATCGGGTGCAGTTGGATCAAAGCCCAACTTGATAATCAACTTCCTGTTTTCTTTTAATTTTGCTGCTAAACCATCAGCAGGGAGGATAATCTCTACATTATCCTTTAATCTGTCTATTATTTCCATATTTTTAAAAACAAAAAAGCCCGGGCAGTACTGCCCGGGCTTTGGTTATATTCTATTTAAAGTATATTATTGCTAACTACATTCGATTTCTTCTTTCACTGAAGCATAGACATATCCCATCCGAGCACCTATCGAAGTATAATAGGTACTGAAAAATGGAAGACGTAAAATGCTGTTCAAAAATTTCATCTGTCTACAAAGGTATGTAATTGCCTTTTAATTACAAAACGGCCAAAAGAGGCAGTCAAATCACGGCTATTAACTATTTTTTTTGTTTCACATATTTCTCTAACCATTGATCTTGCTCCCAAAAGGTATGCAAAACCCCTTCACGCGAGCGGTACCCATGAAACTCCTTAGGTAAAAGCACTAAGCGCACAATCCCTCCATGTCCTTTGATTGCGGCATAAAGACGCTCACTTTGAATTGGAAAGGTTCCAGAGTTTTCATCATCCATCCCATGTGTCATTAATAAGGGCTTTTTGATCTTAGGTGCGTAGGTAAATGGAGACATCTGATCGTAAACCGACTTGGCTTCCCAATAGGTACGTGCTTCTCCTTGAAAGCCAAAGGGGGTTAAGGTACGGTTGTAGGCTCCACTCCTAGCTATTCCAGCCGCAAATAAATCGGTATGAGCTAATAAGTTTGCGGTCATAAAGGCGCCATAAGAGTGCCCGCCTACCGCAATACGATTGCGATCAGCTACTCCTAAATCCACGACGTAATCAATTAAAGCAACTGCATTGTCTTCAATCTGCTGCAAAAAACTATCATTGGGCTCTTGATTGCCTTCCCCGACAATGGGCATATCAGCCTGATCCAATACGGCGTACCCCCTAGTCACCCAATACACTGGGGAACGAAAGGCTAATCTCGGGTAGCGATGTGCCGAGCCCTTCACCTGTCCCGCAGCAGCCTTGGTCTTAAACTCTCTTGGGTAAGCCCATATTAAGACGGGCAATGGAGCATCCCCCTTTTTAAAGTTGGCAGGGACATATAGACTAGCCGACAATGTCAAGCCGTCCTTACGCGGATAGGACAACAGACTTTTCTGTACATCCTTTAAGCTTGGATATGGATCTTGGAAGGCAGTGAGCTGCTGCTCCTGCTTATTATTTAGGCTAATGGCAAATACATTTGGCGATTCAGACACTGATTCGCGCATGACATACACTGTCCCTCGCTGATCATAAAAAAGCGGTTCTTCATAATAGCTTGCTTTGGAACGGTACAAGGTGTCTTGCTTGCCCTGCTTTAGCTGCCAACGCATTACAAAGGGTCGATCGCCTTCTGCTGAAGCTCCCAATCCCTTGGTATATACACTGCCAGCATTGTCACTTAGTAATAAGCCTTTCTTATCCAATATAAAATCTCCGGGATCCGTGTAAGTATCCTCTGATTTACGATTTAGTAGTAAAGTCGAGCCCTTATCGCTTTTAGTATCCAACAAGGATAAGCGGGAGCTGCGATCCTTACGCCAACTTTCTTCCACTAGGGCAAAGCCATTGCCCCAAAGAACCTGCCGTATACGATATTTCCCAGAATAGATTTTAGTGGTTTGCGCCTGCTCAAAGGGCGCTTTCATCTCAAATAGCTCATCGCGCTCTGCGGTAACCGTATTCGGGTTTCCCTGATCCTTGGCATTGGTCCATAATAGGGTGGCATCACGATCCTTTCGCCAAGCGAAATTGCGCGGCCCAGCAACAACAGCATCAAAGCTAATGGGGAGATTATCGGCTAGGGGAATTGTACAAATATTCTTTACCAAGTCTCCCTCCGAGCTAAACACAGCAACTGAAATAGGAAAAAGCTGTATCGGTACTAGGTATGAGTAAGGCCTTACGATCTTCTCTACCAGCAGGTACTTGCCATCTGGGGAATAGCGCACATCCTTAAGAAGTCCAGCTATACCTAGCTCCTGCGACTTACCTTTACGATCTACTTCCAGCAATGCTGAGCTTAAGTAGTAAGCCATCAAATCCTCATCATGGGCATTGGCCAAAAGGTTTTGATAGGTTCTAGATGGAGTAATTCCGCCTAAATTTTCTTGAACAATCGGACCTGTAGGCACTAAACTAGCTGTTGGCACGGGGTCCTTAGCAAAGAGCACCCTTTGAACCAATAGGGTTTTATCATCCTTCCATTGAAAGCTTTTCCCGAACGTATCGTTTACCTGTTCTAAAAGTCGCGATGCCTGCTTCGTTTTTAAGTCGGCCAGCCACAGTTCTGTATGTAAAAGGGTCTTATTTAAGAAAGCAAAGGCAGTTCCTCCTGGAGCCCATGTAATATCGGCTAGCTGTAAGTCAGCTGGCAGCCCCTGTAAGCCAAATTCCTCCTTACTTGCGAGGTTCCGAATCTTTATAGACTTAAAGGTTCCCAGGTTTTCGGCTACTGTAGTATAGCTGACAGGGTTAATCCGGAGACCTGCGATCCCTAGAATCGGTTGTGAAGCCTGTACTATAGACTGAAAGCCTGGCGCTTCCAGCATAAGCATCCACTGCCCATCTGGGCTTACTTTTACCTCGGGTATCTGAGGCGCATCGACCAAATCTACAATAGACTTTGGCGGCAATTGGTAGTTAAGCTGAGCTTGCGCAAAGGCATTGCTTTCAACTAAGCATAAGGCGGTTACAACAGTAAGTTTATAGGATATCCCCTTTATCCATCTTGTGTCTCTTATAAAATTCATGTGCATCTTTATTAAGGCTTCGGCATTTAATTAGCAATCATGGTTCTGCCCCCTAAGATGGAGGCAGAACCTGAATGCTTAAAAATAATAAAAAATTATCATTTATTGTTTTCCATCAAATTGTTTAAAAGCAGCTCGCTACTTGGGATTGGAAAAATATAGTTTGGCTCCGTTGGCAATACCTGCGGGATGGCCTGCTTAACCTTAGAAGGGATAGTCAGGCCGAGACGCATAATATCTCCATTTCGGATGCCTTCCCCTAAAAACTCAATCCTACGCTCTTCAATCATGCGATCAAGGTAAGCTTGAAGGGAGGCAAAATCACCTGACTGAAAGGACTTGCCCGGATTCGAACGCGCATAAACCGCATTGAACAAAGCCAATGATCGACTATCAATACTTTGACTTTTACGGGCTAATGCTTCTGCTAGATTAAGCATCACCTCCGAATAACGGATCACAGGAACATAATCTAAGTGTGGGGAGGCTTGGTAATATTTAAAAAGCCAAGGCCTGCCTGTACTTGCTCCTATCTTTGTAAACAAGACACGACGCCTGTCGCTAGCTTCCCATAGGCTTGAGGCCCATATTCCTTCTACCTGATTTAAGGAATAATCCCCAGCCCCATTACTGGTAGAGGTCCCGCCATCGGCAATACCGGGCAAATAATACCTAGGCAATGATAAACCTGGGGCATCATTGCTGGTAAAGGGCATAGAGAAGATAGATTCCTCGCTCGTATAGGGTGCTTTAAATACTTCCCCAATATCAGCTGCCAGCTTATGCTTAACGCCTGAGGGGGCTATAAAAGGGGCTGTTAGTGACACTAGCTTGTTGGCCTCCTCAATAACATTGTTAAAATTCCCCATACTTAAATAAACCCTTGACTTTAAAGCAATCGCAGTATTCTTATGGGCACGTGTTGTATTTAAAGCCGCTGAACTGTAGTTTTCAGGTAGATTGCCTTCTGCAAAGGTTAAATCATCTAGGATTTGCTTATAAGTGTCCGCAACGGAGCTGCGTGCCAAATCATAATTTCCTGGGCCAAGATTGGGGCTGAGACGCAGTGGCAATCCAGGCTTTGCTCCATTGCCATCCCAATAAGGACGGGCATAAAGCTGTAGGAGCACATAGTAGGCTGTAGCACGAATTAATCTTGCCTCCGCTACATATTGGTTATAGATCTCTGGAGCAATAAGTGCCTTCCCCTTTGTCTCTAAGCCTGCTAAAAACACATTTACCTTGTTAATGGCCAGATAACCTGCTATCCATACATTTTCAACATCTGCTGTAGTCGTCTGAGTCAACATAGAAAAGACAGTTGCGCCATTGGCAGCATTCATATTGGATGAATGAAATTCTCCTGTGCGTATATCACTTAACAACACCCCCCAGCTACCATATAGATTTGTACCCTTTAAGTTGGCGTACAAGCCATTGACTTGATTGGAGATTCGTTCGGGACTGCTAAATGCGGTCTCGTCAGTGATCAACCTGCTTGGAACTGGGTTTAGCCATTCTGATTTTTTACAGCCTACCAGCGTCATTGCTGCCAGGGAGGTATAGAGTATATATTTAAGTTTACTTCTCATAATGTAATTTCTAAAATTCTGTATTTCGATATGTTAAAAGCCCACAGACAAGCCCATGGTATAGGTTCGTGCATTGGGGGCCTGATTCTTATCAATCCCTTGCTGAATAGCGGAGTTTCCAAATGTTGACACCTCTGGATCAAAGCCCGTATACTTGGTCCACATCGCCAGATTCTGCCCACTTACATAAACCCGAATATGGCCAAGGCCCATTCTATTTGTCAGTTGCGCAGGAAGGTTATAGGATAACATAACGTTCTTTAGACGAATAAAATCAGTAGAACTAACATTGTTTGAAAGTGGTAAGGTATTACCATTTGAAACATTATCATTGTTTACTACACGCGGGATATCGGTATTATCTCCAGGCTTTTGCCATCTCCTCAACATATCGGCAGAATTATTCCAAAAACGCATGTCACGCATGCTACCTTGGGTACCATTCATCATGTAACCTCCAAATTGGTAGGTAACTAAGGTGGACAGGTCTACCCCCATATAGGAAAAAGCATTTGTCCAGCCTCCAAATATTTTTGGTGCAACGGGTTTGTAAGCTTTCGCATCATCTGCAGGGGTAATTGCCCTAGCACGACTCCCATCCTCATATTCCCACTGATACTTAACGCCATTATTCCCGTTTAAACTTTGCTGATAAAGCACTTTACGCCCAGTGCCATCCAAAAATACACGTCGCCCAGTGGCAGGGTCCACACCAGCAGTTTCAATAACATAGAGCATCCCTGCCGCTTGTCCAGGACGGGTGATTGTAAGCCCATCATTACTCCCCATCACAATACTAGCAACTCCATTGGCAAGGCTCTCTACCTTGTTTTTATTGGTTGTTAGGTTTATAGAAGTATTCCATTTAAAGTTCTCATTTGCTATTGGAGCACCACTTAAGGTAAACTCAAAGCCCTGGTTGTACATAGAGCCTACGTTCTGCAAGATTCGGTTTTCAATGGTATTGGGTATACCCGCCGATGGTGGCAGCGGAACAGCTATAATTAATCCATCGACTGCATTGCGGTAGTAGCCAATTTCACCCGTAATCTTATTGAATAGACCAAAGTCAATTCCGATATCAAACTTCTTACTTGTTTCCCATTTTAGGTCAGGGTTACCTGTTACGCTATAGTGCAGCCCAGGCTGTCCAGCATAGAGAATTGCACTATAGGTGTTCAGCGCCCCAAAGTCACTAAGGCCGCTGACATTACCTACCTTACCATAACTACCCCTAAGCTTAAAATTGGTTAAGGCTGACTCCTTCCAAAATGACTCCTTGGTCATGTCCCATCCTCCTGAAACACCCCAAAACGTTCCCTTCTTATGGTTAAGCCCTAATGCAGAGTATTCATCCTGTCTCAGGTTTCCAGTTAGAAAGTATTTCTTTTGATAATCATATTGTACACGTGAGAATAAGGAGAATAGGTAATTACTGACTTCTGGGTTTTCCATGCCATAAGCCACTAGGTTTTGCCAACCGCCTTGTATATTGCTGTAGTACGGATCTGTCTGGCCTGTACGCTGTAATCCGAATTGATCCCCAGTAGTCCTTTGCTGCTCCTGCCCTAAGAGCATGCTTACAGCATGATTATCAAACTTCTTATCCATATTCAAGGTGTTGGTCCACACCCATCTTTCTTTATTGGATTGCACATTAAAGGTTGAGCCATTGGTTGAAATAGCTTCCCCAGATAATGGGGACAGGTAGTGATCGTACTTTGCCAATCGGTAGTCAATACCATAAACTGATCTAAAGGAGATCCAGGATAGTGGATTGATCTGTACGTATGCACTTGACTGTGCATTATTAAGGTAGTTGTTGGATCTATTGTGATCCAAGGAGATTACTGGATTATAGAAGCCTAACCTCGATTGGTTAAGGTGACCTTCGTTGTCCATCAAGCCTAAAAATCCGGCTGAAGTGGAATTGTATGAACCATCATTCTTATAAGGTCCTACTGTTGGTGAAGATATTAAAGCGAGTCTAGCCATGGTACCAGAGGAGGATGAGGATTGAAAGCCACCGCTTGATCCAGCCCCAGTAGACATTGCCGCTAGGTTGCTTTCATTGACATAGTTTAGCTTTAAGCCGACCTTCATCCAGTTGGTCGTTTGATTATCCAAGTTAAACATCATTGCCTTTCGCTCAAAGGCACTCTTCTTAAAAATCCCCTCTTGATTGGTGTAGGAGGCAGACCCATAATAATGTGTTTTATCAGTTGCCCCAGAGATATTTAAGGAGTGGCTATGGGATTTCCCTGTTTGATAAATATAATCGTTCCAATCGGTATCAATTATATTTCCATTAGCGTCCTTGTTTAAGGAGAAGTAATTGGTCTTCTCATTGTAGGAGCCATCATTGCGTATGCCTTCATTCTTTATCTCTACATATTCAGCAGCATTTAACAACTTGGGCAGCCTATTGACTTTGTTCAGGCCAAACCAGCCATCGTAGTTGACCTTGGTGGCACCTTTTTTTCCCTTTTTTGTGGTAATAAACACAACCCCATTCGCAGCACGGCTACCATAGATACTTGTTGCTGCTGCATCTTTTGCAATATCTATACTCTCGATATCATTTGGATTAATACTTGCAAGGGGATTGGATGCAGCTGCTGATAAGGCTACCGTGTTTGGTGATTCAGTCTGTGTTGCAACAACTCCGTCAATTACAAATAAAGGCTGAGAACTTAAGGTAATGGAGTTTGTACCACGGATTTTAAAAACCGGTGCTGAATTCAGTACGCCTGAAGGAACTGTGATCTGAACACCTGAAGCCCGGCCGGCTAACCCTGCTTCTAAACACCCGAGGGCAATCATCAGGAAGGCCGCCACCAGCCGCAGGCCGGCGATGGCGTGCTTGCCCGCGCC
>JASLCA010000184.1 GCA_030146225.1 Sphingobacterium sp.
CAATGCCCAGGCGTCTATCATAATCTGCTTGCGACTGGGGTACAGAATCCAAATACCTTTGCTTTTCAGCTAGCACAAAAGCTCCCGCATCAAAGCTATCCTGCTTTGCGACAAGCCTATCATCTTGCTGCTCCTGTACAGTTGCAGCAGCTAGGCTTACTGTATTATCTGCCGAAAAACGCCAGTCATCCTTGAGTTGTCTATTGCCCCACTTCCGCTTAAAATCAGAACTACCTAGCAACATGGCATCCTGATTATTAAAGTAAAACTTATTGCCCGTATAACTAGTAGAGGCTTGGTTAAGGGCTAGTATATTTTGCTGATTGTTCTGCGTCCGATTGTTGCTCGGCTGCTCCCCTTTTTTGGCTTTCTTAGCAAGCAATTTAGCGCGATCAAGCTGCTCCTGCTTATTAATAAGGCTTAGCCCAGCATACTTGCCAACCTGCTCCTCTCGCTCAGCGGGGTTTAGTTTGCCTAGGTTAATCAAGGTATCTTGCCATAAATTAACCTCGTAAAGGGTCGTTAGCTCATTCATATAAGCCAGCTTACGGCGCATCCTATCCACATCCGTGTAGTCGGCTGGCAATACCGAGGCTAAACTATCGTAATAATTACGTGCATTACGGTATTCCTTTTTCTGAAATAAATGATCGGCAAAGGTCAGATAGGTTTCAACAGTCTGATAGCTATTCTTGTTGGGCTGAGCCAAAGACTTATTAAAATAGGCGAAAGCCTCTTTCTCATCCTTTTCAGCGAGGTAGATTCGCCCAATCTCAAAAAGAATCTGATCCTTATAGTCTTCATTTTTACCTTCTTTAAGCATGGCTTTCAAAG
The DNA here is from genome assembly GCA_030146225.1 of Sphingobacterium sp. Classification (GTDB taxonomy): domain Bacteria; phylum Bacteroidota; class Bacteroidia; order Sphingobacteriales; family Sphingobacteriaceae; genus Sphingobacterium. The sequence continues at coordinate 835 of JASLCA010000184.1, forward strand.
GTTTTACCCGATCCGCAACTGCCCCCCCTTGTAGCTGGCCTTTTAAGAAGGCAGCTTGCAAGCTGGCCTCAAAAGCCATATCATAAGGAACATTGCTTCTAGACAACTTATCAAATAAAGGATAAGCTGCTGCCGCTTGATTATTATCCATATAGAGCTGGGCTAATAGAAAGCGCCAACGCTGTTTATCATAACTATCCTTATTGGACTCAATAGCGTATTCTAAAAAGGGAATAGCCTCCAGCTCCTTGCTGCTGCGAATCAACACATTGGCCTTGGCCGCATTTACAAAGGTTCTAGTCTTTAGGTCTTCATCCAAAAACATAAAGGCGGAATCAACAGCCTCCAGCGCTTTCTCAGGCTTATTAATCTGTAACATGGAGCGGGACTTCCAAGCATAAGAAAGAGGTCTATACCGAGGGTTTGCCTCCTTGTCTTTAATTAGCTTGTCGAAAAACTCTATGGCAGTATAATAGGATCCCTTCATATAGTAAGCTCGGCCAATTAAAAAATAGGCCTCATGCACATACTTACTCTCCTGCTTGGTATTCACGACTTTATAGGCCTTCTGTATAAGGGAGTCCATAGCCTTATGCGGATCCCCTTGGGCCGAGGGCTCATCAAAAACAGTTAAGCGTACTTGATAATTCTTGTTCGCCCCATTATAGATGCTTTTCCGTTCCTCATTAAGCATAAGGTTGGAATTGTACAAGATATTGTACTTCGAGGTCAGGTTTTGATAAAAATCAGTCTTTGAGGTATCCTTAGCTAGTTTATTCGAACGAGCAGACTTTCCGCTGAAAAAGCCACATGCGGATACCGTAAATAATAGGATAGTAAAACCTATTAATACCAAGAAAAACTGTTTAGAAGCTTTGCGTTTAATAATTACAGTCATGTATATAACAATCTTTAACCTGAACAAAACTACAGGCAAATAGTTCTCACAAAAATACCATTATTCGAATAATTAAAGACTATAAAATCTTTAAAAATAGTTAATTATGAATCGCGTAGTCAAAGATTGACAAATTTAACAGCCTAAATAAGAACAAATTATTGCAATAGACTGAATTAAAACCCTACTTTAGAAAATTGCTTATCCTAATTTTATTGGTCCCGCTATGGCAAAAAAAGGAAAATCTGCATTGTTTTTTATTTTCTTAACAGTGGTTATCGACACCATTGGACTAGGAATTATTATCCCAGTTATGCCAGCCTTAATACGCGAGCTAATCCATGGCGACCTCAGCATGGCCTCCCAATATGGGGGCTGGCTAACATTCTGTTATGCCTTTACGCAGTTTATATTTGCATCTGTGCTAGGCAACCTCAGCGACCGCTACGGCAGAAGACCCGTTCTTTTGTTTTCATTATTTGGCTTTAGCATAAACTATCTGCTGATGGGCTTTGCCCCCAGCATCACCTGGCTGTTTATCGGACGCTTAGTAGCTGGGATTACAGGAGCAAGCCATACGGTAGCCGCAGCCTATATTGCTGACATTAGTCCAGCAGAAAAGAAAGCGCAGAACTTTGGACTTTTAGGGGCTGCCTTTGGCTTAGGCTTTATAATTGGGCCCGTGCTGGGCGGACTGCTTGGACAATATGGCCCTAAAATCCCATTCTTTGCTGCCGCAGCCTTAAGTCTATGCAACCTAATCTATGGTTACTTTGTCGTGCCCGAATCTTTAAAACCAAACCTTCGAAGACCATTTCTATGGCGAAATGCCAACCCTATTGGAGCCTTTAGGCATATGCAAAGGTACCCCCAGATATATGCATTAGTCTCCTGCATATTTCTTATAAATATTGCTGCCCACGCAGTGCAAAGCACCTGGTCCTACTATACGATGGAGAAATTTGCTT
>JASLCA010000188.1 GCA_030146225.1 Sphingobacterium sp.
ATGCAGAAGATGATAAAGGATGCAAATACTCCTCTATAGGTAGCGCCTTTAACGGCTAGTGCTACCACAGCATCCAGCTTGGAGGAATACCGCTGAGTTTCATGATATTCATTGACAAATGCCTTTACATTGCTAATACCTAAGAGGGTTTCTTGTACAATGCTGTTGGAATCTGCGAGCTGATCTTGTGCCTTGCGGGATAGGTTACGTATAAATTTACCAAAGATAATGGCGGTTACTACGATAATCGGTAAGATGCACAAGTTCATCAAGGCCAACTTAGGGGATACAAAGACTAATAGACAGACCCCAAAAGCCAAGCTAATGGTTTGACGCAGGATTTCGGCCAAGGTGGTTGTCAAGGTATCTTGAATCTGGGCTAAATCCCCAGAAAGCCTACTATTTAATTCTCCAACCCGACGGTTTGCAAAAAACTCCATAGGAAGGGTAATTAGCTTGTGATAGGTGTCCTTACGGAGATTAGCCAATGCTTTTTCCGCTATTTCAACAAACAAGCGAATACGTCCAAAGGATACAATAGACTGAAAGAGCAAGATAATCATCGAAACTCCTCCGATATACCATACATCAGCCGGCAGCCATGTGTAAGTTTGCCTACCCTGTGCAGCATCGATCATCGCCCCAAGCAATGCTGGAAAAGTCAGCATTGTCAAACTCGAAAGGGTTAGAAAAATCATACCTACAATAAACTTCGTTCGGAAGGGACGTAGGTAAGAAAATATCTTTAAAGCTTTCTGAAGAAGTTCTTTATTTAACTTTGGTTTGGGTAAATCGTCGGATTGTGTATTCCCGCTATTCAATCTCGCTCTCGCCATTAATTATTGATTTAAATGATGCAAAAGTACATTATAATTTATGGCCTCTCATCACTGTTAAGTCAATTTTTTTTCTTGCGACGTTTATAATCTTGATATATAGTGAATAACAGGCCGGCAATAATTATTAGGGCTATATAAAGTGCTGTATTGTTCTGCGTCTCATTCTGGTCCATGTTTTCAATTTCTAAACGTAGCTTGTCATTCTCTTGCTGTAGCTTAGAGACTGTTTTCATATGCGCAGTGACTTGATCATCATAGGACTTGGCTAAGTTGGCGTACTTGTCGCTTTCATAGTCTTTAATGTCCAAGAGCTTCTTTGTCTCGATAAAGATATTGTTGTCGGTCAAGACCACCTGTCTTAAGATGTCTATGGAGCGCTGCATATCTGCCTTGGTCTTAAAGATGCCAAAGATGCCTGTCTTCTGCTCTAAGCTCTGGTCAAACTCGCCAAAGCGTTTGCTGCGTTCCTTTAACAGGTTGTTAATACGTAAGCGTTGATCCTCAAAGTTAATGGAGTCAGTCTGAATACTTGCTTTAGCTTGTGGGAGTAAGATGCAGCCCATAACAAGCAAAGCTGCTAACAAACGAAGTGTTTTTCTCATTCTTATGCGGGGTGATTTTTTGCTGATTAATTTTATTTACAATCTTTTGGACTATAAATAGTAGCTAAGGATTAATCCCAGAAAATAGTGTTGTTAAGAATGCTTGTTGTCCAAGAACTCAATCATAATGATTTCGTCTTGTTGGAGACCCAATAGGCGACTGGCATGCCCCTTGTTAATGGCAATCTCTAAAAAGTTACTAATCCCAAAGAGGCAGAGCTTTTCACCTTCTGGCACTTCATTATAATGCCAGCTTAGGGTGTTTATGGTTTCATTGCGCTTAAAGTGTAGTCGAAAGCCTCTTCCATTTTGTACTTCATTGAAAAGCTCTTTGCTAATGTTGCTGATCACGTTTCCAAAGGAGTCAATATAGGATACATGCCCCTTGATGGAGCTGCTATCTACAAGTGGTTGAACCATTACCTTTTTTAAAGGTGCTTCAAGTGGCTGTCCAATCTCTTCCATCTTCCCGCCTTTAGCGACATGGCATGCTGCCTTGCTTAGGATATCCGCCAGTGGGAAGTGCAGGTAGCGTAAATCCTGCATAATATCAATCTCGCACAGTTCTTGGGCAGGGTTGTCCCCTAAAATTATACTTAAAATACCATTGTCTGCGCCCACAAAGAAATGATCATCGTATTTCATAATGGCGTACTTAGAGCCCTCTTGAAATACGGTGTCAATGCCTATTAAGTGTACCGTGCCCTTAGGGAAGTAGTGATATACATTACGTAGCACAACCGCTGCCCTTTGAATGTCAAAAGGCGGTATGTCATGCGTGATATCAATCAATCGAACATCCGGCAACTGCGAAATAATACTCCCTTTCAGTGCTGCTTGATAAAAGTCGCGATGTCCTAAATCTGTTGTTAACGTAATTACTTCCATATTGCGTACCCTCTAAAGGTACTAAAAGTTAAAATATTTAAGTGTGGGTTATTCTTAAAGCCTGTCTGCAAGTTCCCTTAACGGTAGTTGCTAAACGCTAAAAGTATCTACAAAAGTAGTAAAAGAATATGCAATGTTTATTCGAATACTGTCAATTTATGTCTTTTCTTGTCTGTTAGTGTATCTTTTGTTGCAAAAAGGCGCTTTTCTTCGCTGTAAGCTCTTGCTAAACAAAATGTTAAAAAAGCTTGTAAAATATTTTGCTATATTTCCTGCAAAAAACAGTTATATTTATTTCAAATATAAAACAGGCCGCGATTTGAACGAAGTATTAATTGATCTGGATGGCATCAACTTGATGTCCTTATGGGGAGCACAAAATGAGAATTTTGAATTAATTAGAAAAGGGTTTCCAAAGCTTCGTTTAGTAGCTCGAGGCAATGAGCTCAAGGTCTTGGGCGAACAGGCTGAGCAGGCTAAGTTTCAGGCTGTCTTTCAAGAGGTCTTGCTGCACCTGGAACGTTTTCAAACCCTGACTGCTATTGATGTGGAGGAGTTGATTGTGATTCCTGGCAAGGCTGCGACTCCTGCTAGTGCTGAGAAAGCCGCCGGACAGGAGCGAAAGCCTACGGAAGCAGTGGCTTTTAAAGGCGAACCCATTGTCTACGGTCCGAATGGTTTAATTGTGCGGGCACGTACGATCAACCAACGCAAGATGGTCGATAGCATTGAATCCAATGATATCTTGTTTGCCATTGGACCCGCAGGGACGGGAAAAACCTATACCGCTGTAGCCTTGGCAGTTCGTGCACTTCGCAATAAAGAGATTAAACGTATTATATTGACTAGGCCGGCAGTTGAAGCAGGTGAAAACTTAGGCTTCCTACCGGGAGACCTTAAGGAGAAGGTTGATCCTTATCTAAGGCCTTTGTACGATGCGCTGGATGATATGATTCCTGCGGACAAGCTCAAGGATTATTTAGAGCGCAGGGTTATTGAGATTGCACCTTTAGCATTTATGCGTGGCCGCACTTTAGACAATTGTTTTGTGATTTTGGATGAAGCGCAGAATGCTACGGATATGCAGTTGAAGATGTTTCTTACCCGTATGGGGCCTACTGCTAAGTTTATTGTTACAGGGGATCTAACACAAATTGACCTTCCGCGTAAAAATCAGTCAGGCTTAGCTACTGCGGTAAAGCTCTTGGATAATATTGAGGGCATTGACATTGTACAATTAAGTGGCGCTGATGTGGTGCGTCATAAATTAGTAAGACGCATCTTGGAAGCTTATGGAGATATTTAAGAATTACATAATGAGGTGTTAGTACACCAGAAGAATATGAACGCAATAAAAGAAACAAATTTTAAGTTTGCGCAGCAAACAGCTTTCTACCGTGGCAAAGTGCGTGATGTTTATACAATTGCTGATAAGTACTTAGTGATGGTTGCATCCGATCGGATTTCAGCTTTTGATGTGGTCTTGCCAAGGCCAATCCCTTACAAAGGTCAGGTATTGAATCAGATTGCCGCGCAGTTTTTAGCAGCTACGCAAGATATTATTCCAAATTGGGTAGTAACTGTGCCTGACCCTAGTGCTACCATAGGTCTAAAATGTGAACCCTTTAAGGTTGAGATGGTTATTCGTGTGTATCTAGCTGGGCATGCATGGCGGACTTACAAAGATGGCGGGCGTATGCTCTGCGGAGTGCAGCTCCCAGAGGGCTTAAAGGAAAATGATAAGCTTCCACAGCCTATTATAACCCCCACCACCAAGGCGGATTTTGGACATGATGAAGATATCGCCAAGGAGGACATTATAAAGCAAGGTATTGTGAGTCTATCGGATTACGAGCAACTCGAGAGGTATGCGCACTTGCTTTATCAGCGGGGAGCCGAAATGGCCAATGCCCGAGGCTTAATATTGGCTGACAGCAAGTATGAATTTGGGAAGCGCAATGGGGAAATCTATTTAATGGATGAGATCCATACGCCTGATTCTTCGCGATATTTTTATGCCGAGGGCTATGCTGAACGTCAGGCCCAGAATGAACCTCAGCGTCAGCTTTCTAAGGAGTTTGTGCGTCAATGGTTGATCGCAAATGATTTTCAAGGGAAGGATGGACAAGTCGTTCCAGAGATGACAGATGAGATTGTACAATCGATTTCTGATCGATATGTCGAATTATTTGAGCATATTACTGGTGCGAAGTTTCAATATACTGCGCAAGAGGAGATAACGCTGCGGGTGGAAAGGAATGTGGCCGCAGCATTGAGTGAAATAGTGTAAAAAATAAGCTGTATGAAATTTATTGTTGATAAGCATGACCGGTACGTTGTTATAGAGCCTTTAGTTGATATGTTTGATCGCGAATCAGCAACTAAATTAAAGGGTGAGTTTATGTTGCGCAGCACCAGTGGGCAACGTAATATTATCTTGGATATGCGTAATGTAGGGGCTGCTAGTGAAGATGTTATACGGATGGGCTTTTTGGCGCGTAGACTATGTAAGGCTTCTGGAGGCCTATTTATTTTAACAGGGTTAAATGCAAGTGTTTTGGAGTTATTAAGGGTTTCTAAGTTGGAGTCTTATTTTAAGATTACGGATTCAGTAAGCCTAGCCGAAGATATGATTTTCGGGAATGAATTAAGGTTAGATTTAAGAAAGGAATAAGCATGTTGCGATTTGAAGTATTGATTTTAGGGAATAGCTCGGCCACTCCTATGTATGGTCGACATCCCACGGCACAGGTGCTTAACCACAACGAACAGTTCTACCTGATCGATTGCGGGGAAGGTACACAGATGCAGTTAAGTCGCTTCGGAATCAAGAGTAATCGCATCAACCATATATTTATTAGTCATCTGCATGGAGATCATTATCTAGGCCTTATGGGCCTGCTGTCCTCCATGCATCTGATGGGGAGAAGGGCCAGCCTACACCTGTATGGACCTGCTGCCCTGGAGGAGATTCTGCAAATACAGTTTAAGCATTCTAGCACCAGCTTGCAGTATCCCTTGATTATGCATCCTACAAATCCAAATCAGGCAGAGGTCATCCTGGATAGTCCAGGCCTAAAAGTGACCTCCTTCCCATTGCAACACCGCATTGATTGTACGGGCTTCCGCTTTGACGAGGGGAAGCGAGCAGCAACATTAAATGCAGACTTGCTCGCGGGATTGAATATTCCGATACCCTATCTAAAACTATTGAAACGAGGTATTGATTATGTGGCTGATGATGGGACGGTGCATAAGGCTGCGGCACTTACCTTACCGGGGCCTGCGCCCAGAAGTTATGCCTTCTGTTCGGATACCTTGAGGAACCCCTCTTATTTTGAGGCAATTGCTGAGGTGGACTTACTCTATCATGAATCTACCTTCTTAGCTGATATGCATGAACGAGCAAAGGAGACGCTGCATAGCACCAGTGTGGATGCTGCGGAGGTTGCGCTTGAAGTTAATGCAAAAAAGCTTTTATTGGGGCATTTTTCGGCCCGATATAGAGATTTACAACCTTTCCTTGAGGAGTCTAAAGCAGTTTTTTCAGCTACTTTACTTTCTGAAGAGGGCAAATGGTTTTTAGTATAGGCATTGTCTAGATTTTTCCTCATATTTACACGTTCAATATTAAAGTAAATATGAAAGGCGCTTTCAACCTAAACGCTCTGCTAAGAGATAATATTAAAAAACTTATACCTTATTCGTCTGCGAGATCTGAATTTAAGGGGGAGGCTTCTATATTATTAGATGCCAATGAGAATGCATTTGGTTCACCCTATATGGATGACTATAGCCGCTATCCAGACCCGCTTCAACATGCTGTGAAGGATAAGTTGAGCAAGATTAAGGCTGTTCCAGCGACGCAGATTTTCCTGGGCAATGGAAGTGATGAGGCGATTGACATCCTTTTTAGGGCTTTTTGCACACCCGGACAAGACAATGTGATTCTGGTTCCGCCTACCTATGGTATGTATGAGGTGTCTGCGAATATTAATGATGTCCACTGTCATAAGGTAAATCTTACAGCCGACTATCAACTTGATTTGGACGGAATAGCAGCAGCTATTGATGCCCATACCAAGATAATCTTTATCTGCTCACCAAATAATCCTACTGGAAATAGCTTGAATAGGCAGGATATTGAAACCATTCTGGTCAACTTTGATGGCATTGTCGTCGTAGACGAGGCCTATATTAATTTTTCTAAGCTGCCTTCCTTTAGTAAGGATTTGGCAGAATTTCCTAATCTTGTCGTCCTACAGACGCTTTCCAAAGCTTGGGGCTTAGCGGCCCTGCGGTTGGGGATGGCTTTTGCTAGTGAAGAAATTATTGCTGTATTTAATAAGATTAAGCCACCTTATAATATTAACCAAGCTACTCAGGAGATAGTCCTCGCTGCATTAGAGCAGGTGGAGCAGGTCAATACTTGGATTAAGCATACGGTGCAAGAGCGGGAAGAACTTTCTGCGGCTTTGCGCAAGCTTCCAACGGTGGAGCATGTGACCCCTTCAGATGCCAATTTTATTCTAGTGAAGCTGGCCGAGCCCCGCGCCCTTTATAATTTTTTAGTAAGCAAGGGGATTATTGTGCGGGATCGCTCTAAGGTAGCGCTATGTGAGGGCTGTCTGCGGTTGACCGTGGGGACAGCAGCGGAGAATACAGCACTCTTAGATGCGGTATATACATTTTATGCTATTGACAACAAATAGGCTACTGGCCTAAAGTATTTTTGAAGAAGATTATGTCCAATTTAGTGAAAAGAGTATTGTTTATCGACCGTGATGGTACGTTAATCGTAGAGCCAGCAGATCAACAGATTGATTCGTTTGCCAAGCTAAAGTTTTATCCAGGGGCCTTACAGTATTTGCCAAGGATAGCTAAAGAGCTAGACTTCGAGCTGGTGATGGTGTCAAATCAAGATGGCTTAGGAACGGATTCCCATCCAGAAGCTAATTTTTGGCCGGTGCATCAGTTTATTCAAGAGGTTTTTGCTGGTGAGGGCGTGCATTTTGCGCGGGAACATATCGATCGTACCTTTCCTCATGAGCTGGCCGAAACGCGTAAGCCTGGGATTGGCATGCTGAAAGAATACTTTGCGGCTGATAAATACAACTTAGCGGAATCCTTTGTTATTGGAGATCGTATTAATGATGTGAAGTTGGCCCAGAACTTAGGTGCCAAGGCGATCTGGTTGCGGAGTAATGATGAGCTAGGTAAAGCGGAGAACTTGGCGATTACTGAGGCGGATATAGCCCTGGAAACTACCGATTGGAAGGCTATTTATGAATATTTAAAGCTGGCTACCCGCACTGCTGAACATACCCGTAAAACCAATGAAACAGCGATTTACATCGCCCTAAATCTGGATGGATCTGGCAAGTCTGATATTGATACTGGACTTCCTTTCTTTGACCATATGTTGGATCAAATAGCACGTCATGGGGCTTTGGATCTAACGGTGAAAACCAAAGGGGACCTCCATATTGATGAGCACCATACCATTGAAGATACCGGCATTGCTCTGGGAGAGATATTCCTGCAGGTTTTAGGGGATAAGCGTGGAATTGAACGCTATGCCTATACCTTGCCAATGGATGATTGTCTAGCTCAAGTCGCGCTAGATTTTGGGGGGCGCAATTGGATTGTCTGGGATGCTGAATTTAAAAGAGAGAAGATAGGCGACATGCCTACTGAAATGTTCTTTCACTTCTTTAAATCCTTTTCGGATGCTGCCAAGGCAAATCTGAATATCAAGGCTGAAGGAGCGAATGAGCATCATAAGATAGAGGCTATTTTTAAGGCATTTGCAAAGTCCATAAAAAAGGCGGTGCGCAGAGATGCAGAGCATATGCAACTGCCGAGTACAAAGGGTGTGTTATAGGAGCATTAAGGCAATAAATTTATGATAGGAATAGTTAACTATGGGGCTGGGAATATATTCTCGCTTACTGCCGCACTTGACCGTATAGGGGTGAGTTATGGCATGGTAAATAGCGCAGCTGACTTGGATAAGTACGCGCGTATTATTATTCCAGGAGTGGGCCATGCAGGAGCAGCCATGCAGAAATTAATAGACTCAGGCTTGTCAAGCCATATCGCCAGCTTGAAAAAGCCAGTATTGGGGATTTGTGTAGGCATGCAGTTGCTCACTAGCTTTTCAGAAGAAGGGGATGCCGCACTGCTACATATATTTCCCTTAAAGACGTTACACTTTGATAAACGCATAAGCGATAAAGTGCCGCATATGGGCTGGAATAGCATTAGCTTTCCAAAATCAGCTTCGCTTTTTGAGGGAATAGCTGAGAATGCTTATTTTTATTTTGTGCATTCTTACTTTATAGAGTATGCCGCAGCATTTACCATTGCAACCTGTCACTATGGCTTAGCCTTCTCTGCTGCGGTGCAGCGAGATAACTTTTATGGCGTACAGTTTCATCCTGAAAAATCAGGAAAGGATGGGGAACGTTTATTGCTTAACTTTTCTAAGCTTGTTTAGTGTTCAGGCAAGTTCGGAATGCGAATTAATTAATTACAGTAGAATTTAAAATTTTCAAATATGTATATTATTCCTGCTATTGATGTGTTGGATAAGCGTGTTGTCCGCCTTAGAGAGGGTAACTATTCCGATGTAACAACCTATGATATCTCTTTGGAGGAACAGATTGCCAAGTATCATGCTAATGGCACTGAGATAGTCCATATTATTGATTTAAATGGTGCTAAGGGAGACTTTAGTAATCAAGAATACCTCTTTGATATTATCCATAAGACCAATATGAAGGTACAGTATGGAGGCGGTGTGCGGAGCATTGAAAAGGTTAAAGAGCTGGTGGATGCTGGCATCTTCCGGGTTATCGTAGGTACGCAGGCGATTACTAATCCCAACTTTCTACAAGAGCTTAGCAGCTTAAATGAGGGGCGTGTGAAATATGCCGATCATATTGTAATTGCGATTGATGTATTAGACGAGGTAATAAAATACTCGGGTTGGCTAGAAAGCTCCCCAATAAAATTATTATCCTATATAGACAACTGCCTTACGCTAGGCTTCTTCCGCTTCTTGTGCACCGACATTAGTAAGGATGGTAAGCTAGGTGGGGCTGGCCTGGAGCTCTATAAAAAGCTTTTGGCACATTCCCCAATTATCAAGCTTATTGGCTCTGGAGGAATTAGCTCTATGCAGGATATCGAGGATCTAAAAGCCTTAGGGGGGATAGAGTCCTGTGTAGTTGGCAAGGCGATATACGAGAATAAAATTAGTATTGAAGAGATAAAAGATTGGAACCTAAAGGCCTTAATAAGTTTTTAATATGTTAGCAAAGCGGATTATTCCCTGTTTAGATGTTAAGGATGGGCGTACGGTTAAAGGGGTCAACTTTGTAGACTTAAAGGATGCTGGGGATCCCGTAGAGTTGGCTTGGCAGTACTCCGAGCAAGGGGCTGACGAGTTGGTCTTCTTAGATATTACCGCCACCCACGAGGAACGCAAAACTACCATTGAACTTGTTAAAGCAGTTGCGCGACAAGTGAATATACCCTTTACCATAGGTGGTGGAATCAATGCCTTAAAGGATGCCGAGATTTTACTCAATGCTGGGGCTGATAAAATATCCATAAACTCAGCTGCGGTGCGCAATCCAGGATTGATTGATGAGCTGGCGGCAACCTTTGGACGTCAGTTTGTGGTGATTGCTGTGGATACCCGTGCTGTAGATAAGCAACAGCTGGTGCATTTACGTGGCGGTCGGGATAAGACTGCGATTCGGACCTTGGATTGGATCAAAGAGGCTGCCGATAGAGGGGCTGGAGAGATTCTCTTAACTTCTATGGATCATGATGGCACAAAGAACGGCTTTGATATTGACTTTTTAAAAGCAGTCAATACGGGGCTTGAAATCCCCTTAATCGCTTCTGGCGGGGCTGGCTCTCAGCAGCATTTTGTAGATGTCTTTGCGCAAAGTCAGGTGGATGCGGCCTTGGCTGCTTCTGTATTTCATTATGGAGAAATATTAATTCCAGAATTAAAAGAAACGCTACGCGGGCACGGAATTATTGTGCGCTAGAAATGAATACCATAGTATAAATTATTTTTTTATACTTTTGGCTTAAGTTTAGGAATAAGCTTAAGCATACTATTTTAACTATTTGAGATGTTAGATTTTGTAAAAGGGGATGGTTTAGTTCCTGTGGTTATCCAAGATGAGCAGACCTTAGAGGTCTTAATGCTTGGATATATGAATAATGAAGCTTGGGAAAAAACACAGCGGGAAGCGCGTGTTACATTTTATTCTAGAAGCAAGCAAAGACTCTGGACAAAGGGAGAGGAAAGTGGTCATTTTTTACAAGTTGTCTCTACTCATATAGACTGTGATCAAGATACTATATTAATTAAGGTAAAGCCTGCGGGTCCTACCTGTCATACAGGGAGCCGGAGCTGTTTTAATACAGCATATAATCAGAACTTTCTCTTGCAGCTCGAGCGCATTATTGAGCAGCGCTACTTGCAACCAAATGATGAGTCCTATGTCAATCGCTTACGCGAAAGAGGCATAAATAAGATTGCGCAAAAGGTAGGCGAGGAAGCAGTAGAAACCGTAATTGCCGCCTTGGCCGAAACAGAGCATGACTTTATTAATGAATCATCTGATTTGCTCTTCCACCTGCTTGTTTTACTACGTGAAAAGGGCTTAGACATTAAGACTATTGCCAAGAATCTAGAGGGCAGACACCAATAGTCTTAGCTTTATAATGACATTTTAAATAGGTATGTATTGTATATTTGTGCAATACATACCTATTTTTTTTATGCAGACTGTACACGTTTCCTTAGCTCATACTTTAGCTGGCCATCAAAACCCAATCTTTGCACTGGAAAGTGGCAGGGATTCTGCGGTACTGTTTACTGCAGGCAATGATAAAGGGATTGTGGAGTGGGATCTGCATACGGGTAAATTTAAGCGGGTACTTTGTGCGGTTCCGGCTTCGGTGTATACGCTTTGCTTATTAGCCGATGGCAATACCTTAGTGGCTGGCTTGCGCAATGGAGAGGTCTGGTTGATTGATGTGGAAAAGCAAGCCTTGCTGAAGAAGCTTAAGGTTGATCAAGGCGCTGTCTTTGCCATTCAGGAACTCGTGCAAAAGCAAGAGTTGTTGGCTATTGGGGAAGAGGGCGTAGCCTATGTATGGTCTTTGGAGACGCTAGAATTACTCTACCGCTTCAAGGTCTCCAACACTACGGTTCGTTGCATTGCATGTTATCCAAATCAGCAACAGCTACTCTTTGGGGATAAGGCTGGGAAGCTTTATCAATATGATATAGCCGAGTTTAGGGAGATAAATAATCAAGCAATACATAGCATGCCTGTAACCGCAATATTAACGACAGAGACCCATGTTTTTACAGGTGGTAGAGATGCTCAGCTCTACAAATTGGC
>JASLCA010000033.1 GCA_030146225.1 Sphingobacterium sp.
TACTTTATCCTCAGCACAGCATTCATCCGCAATACACTCATGCTGGAACTTAATCTCCTTGAGGTAACTATGCCATATCGGATTAAACCAATTAAAGACCCTAACTAGCTCCAATAGCATAATATCATAACTATGCCCCTGTCGCACATGCACCTGCTCATGCTCGAAAATGCTTTGGCTGGCCTCCCCTTTCTCCCGCAGAACAACCTGATGAAAAAAGGAAAAGTTCCCATCTTTCCGCTTCCTCTTTATTAAAGAGCATGCATACAGCAAACGCAAAAGCATCCATGCCCCAGCAAGTAAAACTCCAGTCCAGTAGAGCTTATGTAAGAGCTCCCCTATCGAGAAGCCAGCATTCGAAGCATTTGCAAGCAGGAAATCATCAGCTAGGATAGCAGGTATTTCCAGGCTAGGAACAGTCTTCTCCATAATACCAAAGGCAGAGATATCGATAAACAAGCCTATAGGTATTACAAGCGAAAGCAAGACGGCCCCCAAGAGATAAAGTCTATTGAGTTGAAAAAAAGTAAGTCGCTTAATAAACAATGCATAGAGTAAATAGCAAAGCGTGAGCGTAATATTCACAAGCAGTAAATAGATCATAATTCTTACGTTTTAAGTTTGGATGAGCATTATCTATTTTTATTAATAATTTGCATAATATCATCGATATCCTTAAGATCCATCTTCTTCTCTTCTAAAAAGAAGGATAGCATTCGCTTTGCTGAGTTATCAAAGTAATTATGCAATAGTTTTCCAGTGATTAGTTTTTTATATTCCTCCTTATGAATCTTTGGGAAGTAACGATGGCTCTTACCATAAGATTCATGTTCTACAAAACCCTTGGTTTCTAGAATGCGTATAATAGTAGATACAGTGTTATAAGCCGGCTTGGGTTCAGGCAATTGTACGATAATATCCTTTACAAATCCAGATCCTAGCTCCCAGAGCTCTTGCATAATTTGCTCTTCGGCCTTTGTGAGTTCTTTTAATTCGTCCATAATTTTATGTTTAATGAGATCTAGATCTCTGTAATCGATTACAAAACAAATATCAAACTAAAAACTTAGTTTTACAACTAAAAGTTTAGTTTAAAAGAAATAAAAAACACAACATTCTGGTATACAGCTATATAATTTAACCTTTCAGCAATATATAGCATACGCATTTTAGGAAAAAATTTATTTTAAATAAGGCATCAGGGGGGCACATCTCGCCGAATCTGGCTGGATATTAGGGCTGTTTGGTCAGCCGTTTAAGGATTAAGAGGCTATTAAAAGGCTATTTAGGTTAGTAAATCTGAGGGATCTCCTAACTGATCAATACAAGGTAAGGGCCTTTAGTAGACCTTAAGCTTAATCCGCATCTCGTTGAATTGGCTTCCGATTTTGCTTTTTAATGGCATGCTTTTTCTTGCGATCCATACGCGCCAAGAGCTTAGATTTCGGTATCTTACTGGGCACGCGCTTCTTATCTACGGCTAAACTCGAATCCAAAAGATTAAAGAATCGCTATATAACAATCTCCTTATTTCGAAGCTGACTCCGATCTTCAGAGGCCTCCATAATTAGCAAGCCCTCCTTTGAAATACGATTTTTTAAGCGCTCGCTAAGCAAATCCTTTTGAGACTGCCCCAGATAAGCGCTGTCCATTAAAGCCCAGTTTAGGATAACCTTTGAGGCTACTTTATTGACATGCTGCCCTCCCGCTCCACCTGAGCGTGCCGTTTTAAACTGCAACTCACTCATTATTCCCGCTTTATTTATCATATCCAAAATTAAAAAAGATATTGCGTATTATCGGAAACAAAAAGCGGCAGCCTAGCTAAATTGTGCAGAAGCCAATCATTTTGAAGCAATTAAAGCGATTATTCTGAAATTTTGCACAATTATTGCAATCCATAGCATATAATCTTGCTTAAATAACAGTTAATTTGTAAGGTTGAAAGGATGCAGTGCATAAGAATAGACGCTTCAGCTGAAAACAACGAGAACAACAGATAAAAGAAAAGATGAAAATAGGCATGGTATGTTACCCTACTTTTGGGGGAAGTGGAGTTGTCGCCACAGAATTAGGGAAAGCCCTTGCATCAAATGGACATGAAATTCATTTCATTACCTATTCGCAACCTGCAAGATTGGATTTTTTCTCAGAAAACCTTTATTATCATGAAGTCGCGGTAGCGCAATACCCACTATTCGACTTTTCTCCCTACGAATCTGCGCTAGCCAGCAAATTGGTTGATGTAGTTCGCTTTGAAAAGCTGGACTTGTTGCATGTTCACTATGCGATACCACATGCTTCAGTTGCCTATCTAGCCAAACAGATCTTAGCCACTTATGGCATTAACATCCCGGTTATTACAACCCTACATGGGACTGATATTACCCTAGTCGGAAAAGATAGAAGCTTTAATCCTGTAGTTACCTTCTCCATCAATCATTCTGATGGAGTGACTACCGTCTCGGAAAATTTACGCGAACAAACCTTAGAATCATTTGATATTACAAGGGATATTCGTGTTATTCCAAACTTTATAGACTTTGACCGCTTTCACAACAAGAGTAAGGAACACTTTAAACGAGCTATAGCACCCGATAGTGAACGGGTAATAACGCATACCTCTAATTTCAGAAAAGTAAAGAACACGGAGGATGTCGTACGCATCTTTCACAAGATTAATACAGCTCTCCCGAGTAAGCTATTGATGGTTGGGGATGGTCCCGAGCGTCGAAATGCAGAAGATTTAGCGCGTCAATTAGGCATTAGCCATGATGTTCGCTTTTTAGGCAAGCAAGATGCTATTGAAGAAATCATGTCGGTTTCGGATCTTTTCTTAATGCCTTCTTCTTCCGAGAGTTTTGGCTTAGCAGCCTTGGAAGCGATGGCCTGCTCAGTTCCTGTTATTTCTACCAATACTGGGGGCCTTCCGGAGCTTAATATTCATGGGGTAAGTGGATTTTTAAGCGAAATTGGAGATGTGGAAGATATGGCAAAACATGCCTTGTATATTTTAGAAGATTGCGACCGCTTAAAGGTCTTTAAGGAGGCAGCCTACCAGCGCGCAAAGGAGTTTGATATTCATCGTATCCTACCTCTTTATGAAAATTATTATGAAGAGGTTATCGCAGCATCGAAAAAAGCTTAATAATTTCCGCAGAAGCCTAAAAAAAGTTTTATCTTTGTCTTTTGGAAATGCGCCAAAAAAACAATCATGAAATATAAACGTATCTTACTTAAACTCAGCGGAGAGTCCTTAATGGGCGAGCAAAGTTATGGCATTGACATCAATCGAGTGATGCAATACGCTAACGACATCAAGGAAATTCACAGCCAAGGACTTGAAATAGCCATCGTTATTGGTGGAGGAAATATTTACCGAGGCCTAAGTGCCGAAAAGTCTGGAGTAGATAGAGTACAAGCGGATTATATGGGAATGCTTGCTACAGTTATCAACAGTATGGCGCTCCAAGACGCCTTGGAAAAAGTAGGTTTAAAAACACGCCTGCTGACGGCTATTAAGATGGAACAGATCTGTGAGCCATTTATTCGCAGAAGAGCGGTAAGACACTTAGAGAAAGGTCGTATTGTTATTTTTGGAGCGGGCACTGGAAATCCTTATTTCACTACAGATACAGCCGCTTCCTTACGTGCAATAGAGATCAATGCAGACGCTGTCCTCAAAGGAACTCGTGTAGATGGTATCTATACTGCGGATCCAGAAAAAGATCCTACAGCAGAGCGCTATGACAGCATTACCTTCCAAGAAGTTTATGCTAAAGGCCTTAATGTAATGGACATGACAGCATTTACACTGTGTCAAGAAAACAACTTACCTATTATTGTTTTTGATATGAATAAACCAGGAAACCTAAAGAAATTGGCGGATGGAGAACATATCGGGACAGTTGTAAGCTAATATTATACATGAAATTCAAAATATAATGAACGAATTAATCTCATTAGAACTAGATGACTGTAAAGAGAGCATGGGAAAAGCCTTAGCTCATACAGAATCTGAGTTAACAAAGATCAGAGCTGGTAAAGCCACTCCTTCAATGTTAGATGGTATATCTGTTGATTACTATGGTAGCATGACTTCAATTTCACAAGTAAGTAATATAAATACAACGGATGCACGTACTATCGTAATCCAACCTTGGGAAAAAAACATTATCGGCGCTATCGAGAAAGCTATTATGGATTCAAACATTGGTTTGAACCCACAAAATGATGGTATTGTAATTCGTTTGGTCGTTCCCCCATTGACAGAGGAAAGACGCCGTGACTTAGTTAAAAAAGTTAAGGAAGAAACTGAAAAAGGACGTGTAGCTATTCGTAACATCCGTAAAGATGCCAATGAATCTATCAAGAAATTGAAAAATGATGGTGTTTCTGAAGACGAAGTAAAGGTTGGAGAAGCTGAAGTACAAAAGCTAACAGACAGCTATATTGTCAAGGTTGATCAACTAGCAGAATTAAAAGAAAAAGATATTATGACGATTTAATCGTACAGCATACTTTAATAGAAAAGGTCCTTAACTTGTTAAGGACCTTTTCTATTAAAAAAAATTATGCGTAACTTTCCATATACCAATATTAAACATGAGAAACTTATGAAACAGTCCAACAACAGTCGAAGAACGTTTTTAAGACAAGCTGGCCTAGGTCTTTCAGCAGCCTTTCTAAGTCCCTATATTTTCTCTTGTGACAAAGCAGCAGTAGGCACCTCTCCTTTTCATAATTTAGGCATTCAACTCTATTCTGTGCGCGACTTACTCGCTCAGGATCCAATTAAGACGATAGAAACTATTGCTAAGATCGGTTACAAGCATGTAGAGACATTTGGCTTAGACCTAAATAATAATACCTTTTGGAACTTATCCATCGCAGAACTAAAGAAAGTTTTAGATGATAACAATCTCAAAAGCCACAGCGGGCATTATGATATGTCAAAGTTTTTGAAAAAGGGAGCTTCTGAATCCGAACCCATTGAGAAATATATAGAAATTGCACATACCTTAGGTCAGGAGTATATTACCGCCCCCGTAACCCCTATGGATGATCTTAACAACCTCAAGGTAGAAGATTATCAGTATGCCGCCGAACAGCTTAATAAGGCTGGAGAAATGGCTAAAAAGGCAGGCTTAAAGACAGCCTACCACAATCATTTCTGGGAGTTTAGAAACTTTGCCAATGGCACTAAGGGCTTAGATATTTTAATTGCCTTTACGGAACCCACCCTTGTAGATTTTGAATTGGATCTGTATTGGATTCACAAGGCTGGGTTTAGCCCACAATCCTACTTTGAAAAGTATCCTGGACGCTTTAGCATGTGGCATATCAAGGATATGGACAAGCAGTATACCAAGCCTATTGTGGGCGAGGAATACAATGGAGTAGGCTTTGAAGCTATAATGAAGGAAATACGCTATACAGAAGTGGGCGCTGGCGCTATAGACTTTGCTAATATTGTGAAGTATGCCGATAAATCAGGCTTAAAGTACGCTTTTGTTGAACAAGATGATATCTACTTGCCCAATAAGTTTGAAAGCATTAAACAGAGCTATGACTATGTTCAAAAGCATTTAACAACCTAATTTTAAAGCGCCCTAAGGAATCTTAGGGCGCTTTAAATTAAAATTTCATATGCTCTACCTCGGTAGCGGTTTCTTCAACCTTCTCTTTGAGTTCTTGCTTATATGCCAG
>JASLCA010000233.1 GCA_030146225.1 Sphingobacterium sp.
CGGGTAGCATTTTCTAAGAAGTAATTTACATTTCGTAAATTTTCCCATTTCCAGCCTCCATCGGCAACTGGAACTTGTCTTTTACCTGTTAATTCATCGTCTAACGTGTTTTTGACAATATTGTCTACTGACTCATTATATACCCCTTCTGCTGAAGGAAAAACATCATAAAATGATTTCGTGAATAGGGCTAAATCCTTCTCCGTTTTAAAAGATGCATCCGGCGAAATTGTGGCCTCTGGAGAACGGTCCAAGAATTCCTTGTTACAGCTCAGCAGGCTGCATCCGGCAATTATATATAGAATAATATTTTTCATGATTAGAAGGTTAAATCAATACCAAAAGAGAAAGTTTTAGAATAAGGATAGGCGCGGCCATTTACCTCTTGCGCAGCTTGTTCGGGATCAATGTATTTTGAACGTAGCTTGGTCGTCGTCCAAAGATTTTCCCCAGAAGCGAAAATCCGCGCATTACTCAGCTTCAATTTCTTTAAAAAATCCTGAGGTACAGTATAGCCTATTGTGAGGTTTTTTAATCGCAAATACGCTAGATCTTGCAGGTATCGGTCAGTCTTTACGTTGAGCGCTCCTCGATCATTTAATGCATTGTAACCTCTTAAAAGCGGGAAATACGCATTGGTATTCTCGGGTGTCCAAACGTCATTTTCGAAGTCTTTTGGGACAAAAGAATAGTAAGGACGTGAGTATGGTCCCCAGAACTTGTCCGCATTTCCGCCTGGCCACCAATTTTGTTTGCCAATTCCTTGAAAGAACGTGGATACATCAAATCCTTGCCAACTAGCACCAAGATTGATCCCGAATGTATAGCGTGCACGGCTATTACCGATAATTACCTGATCACCTGGGTCATTCAATGTGTTCTTGCCATTATTAACGGCACCATCTTGATTGACATCTACAAATTTTAGATCCCCAGCTTGTAGCTGCGTCCAGTTGCCAGAAGCGGCAAGACGCACATTGTCTACATAGTTCTGATTAATCTTCCAATTGCCAGCTTCTTCATTAGATGTAAAGAAGCCATCTGTTTTATAGCCCCAAATATCACCCAGTACCTGACCCACGTAATAATTGCTGAGCAAGCCCTCCTTATTATCAAAGCGGGTAATCGTGGCTTTGGAATCTGATAAACCTAAACCTATATTGTAGGAGAAAGGTTTATTGGCCATCTGAAATTGGTCTCTCCAAGCTAAAGATAGCTCCCAACCTTTATTTTTCAGGTCTCCGGCATTAGTTTTTGGAGAGGCAGCTCCAAACACAGCAGGCAAAGTTTTTCCCGGAATGAGCATGTCTAAGGTCTCCCGAATAAAATAATCAAAAGATGCTGTCAAGCGGTTTGATGCAAACTCCAAGTCAAGTCCGTAGTTTAGCGTGCTCGTTCTTTCCCATGTTAAATCCTCTGATATTGGGGTTGGTGATTTAAGGTACTGAGTCTTCGTTCCGTTCGTAATGTAGTTGGAATTTCCCGCATTTAATTGTGGGATATAGCCATATTCGGTTGCTTCTTGCGCATTCCCTAAAGAGCCATAGGATACCCGTACTTTAGCTTCATTAACATAGGGTTTTACATTTGCCAAAAAGGGTTCTTCCATAATTCGCCAGCCCGCAGAAAAGGAAGGGAAGAAGCCGAATCGCTGGCTTTTTGGAAATTTAGAAGTTCCATCGTAACGGCCATTTGCCTCTACAAGGTAGCGACCTTTATAATTGTAGTTAATACGTGCAAAATATCCTTGAAGCCCCCATGTACGTGCTCCACCGAATAGCTCGGGCTGACCGGTGCCTAAGTCAAAGTCATTGAGATCTTCTGAAAGCAAATTCTTATGAGTTCCCCCTATGCGATCATATACCTCTAACTCTTGATTGTAACCTAGTGTAGCACCTAGGTTATGATCTCCCAAAACCTTGTTATAGTTAGCAAAGATATTTAACGAGTGTTTACGTTTTGTAATCATGCTCTCTGTTAATTGATCATTGCCTAAATAACTTACTTGACCCGGGAATACAGACCAAGGCGCCATCGTTCTACGGTTAAATTGGTTAATGGGATTGTAGTTAAATGTATAGTTACCCGTAATGTTTAAATCAGCTGTTATGCTAGCAACGGCCTCAAAGAGGTTGATGAATTCATACTCTTTTTGTCCTCCTTTGGACTTCCCATACAATAGATCCGCCATAATCCCATCACCGATATTATAGTTGTTCAATTCAGTACGGTAAGTAGCTGTACCATCTGGGTTTATTGGAACGTAAGATGGCAAAGCATGTACGGTAGTAGAGATGAAGTTATTGTTGGCATCCACCGAAGAGTTCCAGCCTGGGTAGGTGTAGTTCTGATAGTTCAATTGAGAGTTATTGCTTACTTTCAACCAGTCTGTCACCTGGGCATTTATTCGTGAACGTACATTGTAAGAATTAAACTTATCTTGATTGATTTTCATCAGACCGCCTTTTTCATACAAACGACCAGAGATGTAGTAATCAATCTTTTCAGTGCCTCCAGAAAATGTTAAGGCATGCTCCATAGAATTCTGGCGTTCTCTGTAAAAAGTATTCCACCAATCTGTATTTCCGTAGTACACATATTGATCTTTACCATTTCTATTTTGGATGACCACCGATGGGAGGGAAGGGTCTTCTTTACGTTTTAGTAATTCTGCATAATCATCATCTGTATATCCTGTATACCGATTTCCTGTAGACCGAATAAAAGCTTCGTCATTCAATCGGGCGGCATCATAACCACTGGTCATAAAGTCGGTGCTGACCGTTAAGGCTGAACTTCCAAAATTATTGCTGTAGTTGATATTCATCTTGCCCGCTTTTCCTCTTTTGGTCGTCACTAACATAACGCCAAAAGCTCCCCTTGCCCCATAGATGGCTGCTGCAGAAGCATCTTTTAATACAGAGATGGATTCAATATCTCGCGGGTTAATATTGTTAATATTTCCAGGAACCCCATCAATCAATACCAGCGGTTCAGCATTTGCTGAGTTAATGGATGCAAAGCCGCGAATATTGATCTTTCCACCACCACCTGGACGACCGTTAGCAAAGGTGATATTTAAATTTGGAATAGCACCTTGCAATGCCTGCGCAGCATTGGCTACAGGGCGATCTTCAAGTATTTTGGAATCAATCTGAGTAACAGCGCCAGTAAGGTTAACCTTCTTTTGCTTACCATAGCCCACGACAACAACCTCATCCAAGGCCTGCTCATCTTCTTGAAGAACAATGTTTAGCACTGTTTCTTGAGCACGAAGCGTTTGACTTTTGTAGCCTACGATTGTTACCCGGAGTTCATCTCCGACAGCACCTGCCAATGTAAAAGCCCCATTAGCATCAGTTTGTGTACTTTGTTTGTTAGTGGTATTGGTAATGGATACCCCGACCATTGCATCTCCTCTTGAACTTTTAATCAGCCCACGAAGTTCATTTTGTTTTAGTTGCTGCTGTGTAAGATCAAGAGCGCTAAGCCGCATACCAAGATCAGTCTTCGACCAAGAGCAAAGCGACAAGCCAATGAAAACAGGCAATAATGCGTACTTTTTTTTCATATAGTTTGAGTTAATATTCCTTGCGAACAAAGGAAAGGTTTACAAAATTCATTCAATGTTATACTTTGGTTAATTAATAATTAAAAACACACTAAAATGTGTTATAAAAAACTGTTTTTCAATTGTTTAAATATTGATGACCTGCGGAAAATACTGGTTGAACAGCATTCGCCGAGATATTTACATCTCGTTTTTCAATAAAAAATAGTACTACATATGACAGCTAGGTTTATTTAAGACTGTGGTTGTAAGTTGTGTGGTTATAGTTTGTTAACATCTACTTAATAAAATTGTTTTTATTAGTAATCAATAAATAAAACACAATCGATTGCATAATACGCTTGGGGGATAATTAACTTTCGATCCTTAAGTAAAG
>JASLCA010000247.1 GCA_030146225.1 Sphingobacterium sp.
GCCTACACAAGAAGTATTTGGGAAGCCGATCCGCAAGCTCTTGGATGGCTATATGCAAAAATATGCAGGATCCTACGCAGCAGTATATGCCTTAGATCGTGTAAAAACACTCCTAGCAGTGGATGAATTGGAAGGATTTTATGCAGGCCTATCGCCAGCACATCAACTTACTGAGAAGGGAGTTGAATTACAATCCTATATTCAAAATGTACACTTCTCATCAATAGGAAGTGATATAAGTATATTAAGCTATTATAATCAAGCTGGGGAGCTTGTCTCCTTAAAAGACCTCAAGGGGAAATATATTTTGATTGACTTCTGGGCCAGTTGGTGTGGACCTTGTATAAAGGGATTTCCACATCTGTTGACTATTTATGACAGGTATAAATCAGATCAATTTGAGCTGTTAGGCATATCTATTGATCGGGATCACGAGAAATGGGTAGAAGCCTATAAGAAGTATGCACTTCCTTGGCTGCATGGTATTGACCAAACGGAGGAGATGCAGAAAAAGTTGTTGGTTACCGCAGTGCCTACGCTTATTTTAATCGATCCTGAGGGAAAGATAATTCTGAAGGAAGTAGGGATGAATGAGCTGGTAGCAAATAAGCTGCATACGCTATTTGGTACTCAATAATTTTAAAGAGGACGTATCTTAAGCATACGTCCTCTTTCTTTAGCAGGCTATTTCTGCTTTCGAAATGGCTGTGCTTTCAGATAAGTAGCCGAGCGTAAAAGCCATTCTAGGGGCCCATATAGGTAATGCTTTAGCCAATAGGTACTAAAGACTAACTGTATAATGTATATCCCAATTCCTAAGAAGAAGAGTTCCGTTGTACCCCAGCTTTGAAAAAATGGTCCCAAAGCCCACATCGAGAAGATCATACAGCCAATAAAGGCTTGTGCCTCGTAGTTTGTTAAGCCCATCCGCCCATAAGGCGAAAATATATCTAGATACTTGCCGAAGCTCTTGTACTGATACAATAGGCTGAAGCCTGTTACAATAGCCCCTGAAAGAGCGACAATTTTTAAGTCATTTAACATCATTAAGCTTAAGCCGGGGATAAGATCCTCCCTAGTAGCACTCATCAGTGCGCGTACATTTACAGCAGGAAGCATGCCCATAGCCCAGATAATTAAGCCCGCCGCTAAGACAAAGCCTCCAAATAGCTTCAGCAGCCTCGCATTAGTTTGGGTCTGTTCAAAGAAGCCTATACGTCCTACCACTAATCCAATTAGAAACAAGGCAAAGGTGATATAGCCGCGGCCAAATAAACCAAATTGATAGTTGAGTTTGCCTTGTAAGCCCTTTGTGAAATTATGCACTACAGAATTTGTAAAGGATGGCGTACTAGCCTTTGCATTCAGTTGCGCAGCTTGTTCCTGCCTGATTTCTTGCTTAGGCATTTCGATCTGTTCGGTCTTATTTAATACCGTATAGCTAACTAAAATAGCACGTGGGGCTCCTAAAAGCAGCAAAGCCGCAAGGCTTATTAATATCCAGGATTTCACGCGGTGAAGGAAGACCAATAGGATGCCGAAAACAGCATACAGCGAGATAATTTCACCGCTGTAAAAACAGTTTCCGATTAATCCAATGATTAGCATCACGATCATCCGCCATATAAAACGTCCTCGAAAATCTACCCCCTTTTTAGCAGCCCTGTCAAGTTGTATAAAAAAGCTTAAGCCAAATAAGAAGGCAAAGATGTTAATAAACCTGCCCATAATTACATGTTGTCCAATCCAGCGGACTACATCGTCCATTGCTGGGAATAAAGGATCTCGCAAGCTCGGGTCAAAAGCAAAAATGCTGAATTGTTGGAGCATATGCATAAGTATCACGCCTAGTAAAGCAAATCCCCTTAATGCATCCAAAAGGGTTAACCTGTTTAAAGGTGTGGATAGTGTTTTAATTTGTTCCATAGTCTTAAATATTCCGAATGATCATTGTATGTTGCAGGCTGTGTTTTAACTAGAATAATCCCCAGTTTGCTGCCAAATCTCTGGAAATATGCGGAAGGAAAATAGCATAGGCGGCTCAAAGCGAAAAATGAAAGACTAAAGACGAATATCAAAGGGCACTATTCCTGCTAAGGCTTTATGGAGAGCCTAAAATTGGAATTGAGCATAGCTGAAAGGATTGTTTGTAAGCTTATAGCCTGAAAGCTCAGCCCAGAATTATCCTTGTAAAAATCTTTAAAAGTAAAAACCCGATGCAAGACCTTGCATCGGGTTTTTAGTAGCTCGTAGAATGGGCCAACTTAGGCAAGGACATTTTTTAATAACCCTACTAAGTAATTAGTCATACTAGACTTTAGATCTTATCTAGAATAGCTTTCCTCTTAACTTCATATTCCTCTTCCGTTATTAGCTTCTCATCAAAGAGTTTCTTAAGCTCTTTAAGGCTTTCTGCCTTTGACTTATCCACTGATGAGCTTGAGGTAGCTTGTACAGTAGTTGTTCCCGTATTTGCTAATGGAATCATTTCATAAGTATGGCTGGGCTTATACTTCATAGTCCATAGAAAAGGAACCAAAACAAAAACCCCACCGATGATTGCGCCAACATCAGCCTTTTCATTTCTACTAAATGAAGTGTTTAGATCTTCGTAGCCTTCTTTTTGCAACTTAATCATCGTTGTACTTCCAAGAATTTTGGTGTCGCTATGCTTGTAGGGCGTAGTACCAACATTCTCACCATCTAAATATAGTTTTGCTCCTACAGGAGTGGAGTGAATCATGGTTGTGCTCGCGCAGCTTGTGAACAAAATAGCGCTGGCTAAGAACAGTGAGGCTGACTTTGTGATTGTAGAAATTGTTTTCATAGTATATAATTGGTTGTTTATCTAGTGTAGGGCTAAGCATTCTTAAATAAAAAGGATTTGCCTCTATTTGCAAAACTATCAGAAAATTCCATATTAAGCGAGTTAAAATCCTTTTTATATGAAGCGGTTTGGTTGGCTATGACGAAATTAAGCTATAATAGCAATGCTACATGCTGGATCTTAGCGCTCCTTAGCTCTGAATAATGTAGTAGGGGGGCTTTGGAGCTCTCTGATTAAAGAGCCAAGACATTCTTTAGGCATTAACTCCTGTTTAGCTTTTAGTCAGTCTTATGAGCTAATTTAGGCTGAATAAAAACCCCAACATATCTTACTAATTGCTTCTTTCTAGGGATTATGTATAGTAGATTGCTGTTTGACTTTATGTCTTTCATTTAAGGCATGTCTTTATATATTTTCATTGTTTGGAAAAGGGTAGGGCAAAATAATTACCTATATCACTATGAATAGGTATTTAAAATTATCAATAACCATTGACTCAAGTGTATTTATTCGAAATCTAATTATTCTTATTAAATAAAGTCTTATTATGTGATTATTAAAGCTTTATTGGGTGTTTGTTAGCTAATCTGCGTTTTATTTTTATCAAAAATAAGCTTATAAAGTCTAACAATTGAAGGGTCACATTTTTACCTTATCTAGGATAATTATGCTTTTTATTAACTAACCATTGTAAAATTATAGTTTACACGAATATTGTTTTTTCTGTTTAAGAGTCTTTTTCGCTGGGTTTTATTTTTTTTGAATTTCCGTGAAAATCATCATTTAAGTAACTTTTTTGTTTAAAAATAAATATTACCAATTTTACTTAATTAGTGTTTCGATGAGTGAAATGAAAGAGTGTTTCGTTCGGTTTAGTTTGTTAATCATCTTTGTGCTGATTTTTAGCATTATACGGGCCCAGCCCTACAAAATTCAAGGAAAGCTAATAGATGAGCACCAAACACCTATCGAGTTTGCCCAAATAGTTTTTTCAACAACTAGCAACGCAAAGGCTTTCACAACACAGACGACCAATAATGGCGATTTCCTAATCCATCTGCCGGCACAAGACTATAAAGTACAAATTTTCTTTATGGGTAGCCTACTTAAAGGAAGCCAAATAAAGGTGCTATCGCACACAGACTTAGGTGTTGTCATAGTAAATAAAACAGTGATGTTAGATAGTGTTGTTGTACGGCACCAAGGTAATGTGTTGGAACAAAAAATAGACCGTATCGTGTTTAATGTGGAGAAATCTATCGCTGCACAAGGGATGGATCTTGGGGAAGCTTTAACCTATGCGCCTATGGTTCAGGTGGGCGAGTCCAACATTTCTATTGTAGGCAGAAACGGCGCAGCTGTCATGATAAACGATCGCATGGTCAACCTCTCTGGGGTAGCACTTGTAAACTATCTTAAGACGTTCCGATCAGATAACATCGCAAAAATTGAAGTCATCACCACGCCGCCAGCCAAATATGACGCACAGGGAAATGGCGGACTAATTAACATTATCACTAAAAAAAATAGAAACCTTGGATGGAGTGGTACCGTAGCCTCTAATTACACCAGAAGGTCTAAAAATGGATTTGGAAATAACCTCACAGTTAATTATCAAGGCGAGAAGACAAGCATAACGACAAGCCTTAGACAGTCCGATAGCCGATCTTTTTCTAGTGGATATAGCAACCTTCTGGCTACGCAAGGTCTTCTTACAAGCTATGGTACAAAGTCCCACAGCCAAACATGGGGCGGTTCTTTAAATATAGATCAGGCCTTAAACAAACGCGCTAACATAGGTGTCGTGCTTGATTATGTTTATACTCAAGCCGACAGAAATAAAAAAACGGAGTTAGATTACCTTTCGTTAAATACGTTAGACAGCATGATGCATACAGATGCTATGGAGGAGGCTAAGACACCAACATTCATCGCAAGTGCTTATTACGACTTAAAGTTGGATTCTACAGGCAAGAAGCTAAGTGTTTTGGGAAACTACCTAACAACCAATCCGAATAGTAAAACGGATTTCGAGACAAAAAACCTCACAAGTGGCAATAACTATTTGATAAACACCGACAATGCATTAAATTATCATATTTATACTAGTCAATTCGACTTCTCGTTACCCTACGAATGGGGATTTTTGGAAACAGGAACAAAATATACGCGCTTTAATAATAATTCGGTTCTACACTATTTCAACTTGATTGATGATCGCTATACCCTAGCCTCCGAG
>JASLCA010000258.1 GCA_030146225.1 Sphingobacterium sp.
GTTTGCAACTGTCTTACGTTTACCCTTACGTGTACGTGAGTTATTCTTAGTACGTTGACCGCGAACTGGTAAATGCTTACGGTGACGTAAACCACGGTAACAACCAATATCCATCAAACGTTTGATGTTCAACTGAACTTCTGAACGTAACGCACCTTCAACTTTGATTTCATCGTTGATGATTGTACGGATCGAAGCCAATTGCTCGTCATCCCATTCGGATACTTTAACGTCCTCACTGATACCTGCTTTATTTAAGATATAAGCTGCACTAGTACGACCAATACCGAAAATATAGGTAAGGCCTATAACGCCTCTTTTGTTTTTAGGTAAATCTATACCTGCTATCCTTGCCATATAATATTTTAAGCGATTATTTTAATAAACTAGCCCTGACGTTGCTTGAACTTTGGGTTTTTCTTGTTAATTACATAAACTTTACCATTGCGACGGATGATTTTACAGTCCGCGCTACGTTTTTTTATAGATGCTCTTACTTTCATTGTAATAATATATTTTAAAAGCTAAATACCGAGAGAACTCAACCGTTACTTATAACGGTAAGTAATTCTTCCTTTTGTTAAATCATAAGGGGACATTTCCAACTTTACCTTGTCTCCAGGTAGAATCTTGATATAGTGCATACGCATCTTACCCGAAATATGAGCAATAATCTCATGACCATTCTCCAATTCCACACGGAACATAGCATTTGAAAGTGCTTCCCTTATTATACCGTCTTGTTCTATTGAGGCTTGTTTAGCCATATTTTAACTTAATTTACATTTTAGCCTGCACAACAGGAGTGCAAAGATAAATAAAAAATATTGAAACCCAATTACTTTTTACTCAAAACTTTCTCAACCTCATCAAATGTTAACAACACATCGGGTTTGCCTTTTCGGATCGAAACCATCTGCTCAAAGTGTGCGGACAACTTTCCATCGATTGTGCTGACCGTCCAACCGTCATCCCAAAACTTGACGCCTGCCTTGCCTGCGTTAATCATCGGCTCGATACAAATGACCAAACCTTCTTCTAACTTAGGACCAGCACCGCGCTTTCCGTAATTGGGAACTTCTGGCTTTTCGTGTAAGTGTAGACCCACTCCATGACCGACAAGCTCGCGGACAATTCCGTAGTTATACGGTGCCACATGTTCTTGTACGGCAGATGAAATATCGCCGACACGTTTTCCAACAACAGCTTGTTCAACCCCTTTCAACAAGGATGCTTTTGTAACATCCAATAATTGCTGTGCCTCAGCAGATATCTCACCTACCCCAAAGGTATAAGCAGAATCACTGATAAAGCCATTTAGGTTGACACCCCCATCTACAGAAACGATGTCGCCATCACGGATCACGTACTCGCTTGGAAAACCATGTACGATTTGATCGTTAACAGATATACAAAGTGAAAATGGAAAACCATGGTAATTCAAGAATGCAGGAGTTCCGCCATGATCTTGGATGTAGTCAAATGCTAACTTATCCAAAGACAATGTGGTGATTCCTGGCTTGATCACCTTTGCAATTTCAGCAAGCAAGGACGAGAGTACTTTTGCAGACTCTCGTATTTGCTCGATTTGTTCTTCTGTTTTATAATAAACTTTAGACATTTACTAATTAAATTGCTGATTGATCCATACCTTCCACTGGAGCTGCTGATGAGCGTCCTTTCACTCTGCCTGTCTTCATCAATCCGTCATAGTGACGCATCAACAAATGACTTTCAATCTGCTGAAGTGTATCTAAAACCACACCCACCAAAATCAACAATGAAGTACCTCCGTAGAAGTGTGCGAATTGATTATTCACACCCATCTTACCTGCTAGGGCTGGCATAATCGCAATAATAGCAATAAATACAGCACCTGGGAAAGTAATACGCGAGATTACATTGTCAATAAAGACGTTCGTGTCTAAACCTGGTTTAATGCCGGGAATAAATCCGCCATTCTTCTTCATATCCTCAGACATCTGCTGTGGATTAACCATAATTGCAGTGTAGAAAAATGTAAATGCAATAATCAAGATTGCGAAAGTTGCATTGTACGCTACAGAAGTATAGTTACTTAAAGAAGTTAAAAAATCAGATTGTAAATTTGGAAAAAACTGCGACAAGGCCATTGGTAAGAACATAATTGCTTGCGCAAAGATGATAGGCATAACACCTGCGGCGTTTACCTTAAGCGGAATGTACTGACGTACCCCACCTACTTGCTTGTTACCAACAATCTTTTTAGCGTACTGTACCGGAACTTTACGGATACCCTGAACCACCAAGATGGCAAAGATAACCACAAAGAAAAGTGCAACAAACTCTAACAACAATGGAATTGGTCCACCCCCGCTAGGACTCATGCGCGATCCCCATTCCGCTACGATACCCGATGGTAATTGTGCAATAATACCTGCCATAATAATAAGCGAGATACCATTTCCAATACCTTTATCCGTAATCTTTTCACCAAGCCACATCACAAACAATGTACCAGCTGTCAAAACGATAGCAGAAAGTACCGTAAACATTGGTTCTGCTAAGGTCTTAGCTTCCGCTGGAACTTGTGTTTTCACATAAGCGACTGCTTGTACTAAAGTGATAGCCAATGTCAGGTAACGTGTAATCTGGGTCATTTTCTTACGACCAGACTCACCCTCTTTTTGCATCTTCTGAAACGCCGGAACAGCTATCCCCAATAATTGAACGACGATCGATGCAGAAATATAAGGCATAACGCCTAAAGCAAAGATTGCAGACCGCGAAAACGATCCACCGGCAAACATATTGATAAGATCCAAGATGTTATTACCGTCATTGCTTGATTTTACTGCTAATGCATCAGGATTAACACCTGGTAAGACCACGTGACATCCGATACGGTAGATAAGAAGAAGTAGCAAAGTCGTAATAATACGATTACGCAAATCTTCTATTTTCCATATATTGGTTAAGGTTGTGATTAGTT
>JASLCA010000259.1 GCA_030146225.1 Sphingobacterium sp.
TACAGCTAAGAACGGCGGGCGGATGAATGTTGCGCCAGCCATATCGCGCGATGGTAAATACATCGCCTTTATGTCCGAAAAGGATTTATTTGGGATCGACTTATTTCTTGCCGATGCAGTTACCGGAACAGTGATTCGAAAGCTCGGAAGTCGCATGACCAACAAGGATATTGATGAGTTTAGTTACTTAGAGTCGGCCGGTGACTTCTCTGCTGACAGTAAAAAGTTTGCTTTTAGCGTCTTTAGTGCAGGAAAAAACAAGCTTATGACCATCGATGTGCAAACGGGTAAAACCATTTCCATTGAGGCCATGGGCGATATTGTAGAATTTACAAATATTAGCTTTGCACCCGACGGAGAGCGAGTCGCCTTCTCAGGCTTACGGGAAGGACAGAGTGATATCTTTGTATATAATCTTCGCACAAAAGAACTCACCCAGCTCACAAATGATAAGTATGCTGACTTTCAGCCAAGCTTTTCGGCAGATGGCAAGCAGATTGTATTTAGTACAGATCGTATAGCCTACGAAAGCGCTTCCCGTGCGGTTGACATCCCTATGGGTTTAGCCGTAATCGATGTCGCGAGCAAGCAGATTACTACCATAGATGTATTCCCAGGAGCGAACAATCTCAATCCCCATTTCTCAGGAGATGACCACTACATCTATTTCCTGTCCAATGGAGACGGCTATAGAAATATGTTTCGCTATGCCTTAACAGCAAAGACCTTAGAGCAGATGACCGATTATTTTACCGGAATAAGCGGAATAACAGAGTACTCACCAGCAATGAGTATATCTAGCACAGATGATATTGTCTATTCCTATTTTAAAGGCAATCAGTATAATATATATAAAGCTAAATCTTCAGAATTTGAAGCAAAGTTGGTCGATGCCTCGCAGCCTGACTTTACTGCAGCCATGCTACCGCCCTATACAGACAGAGGTGTTAACGTGGTAAATACCAATCTCCGAAATTTCAATGCCTATGGCCGTATCACTGACAATCAAATAAACCCAGTGCCTTATCGGTCAAAATTTAAAATGGATTATCTAGCCAACTCAGGCGTAGGTATGACTGTGGGTTCACGGTATGGTGCAGGCATGTCGGGTGGTGTCTTTGGTATATTTTCAGACATCTTGGGTTATAATCAGATCTATTCCACCTTAAATATTAATGGAGAGATCTATGATTTCGGAGGGCAGGTCGCTTATATTAATCAAAAAAGTCGCTGGAATTGGGGGGGCGCGGTGTCCCATATCCCATACCTTCCATCCTTTGGCATGTACGATATGCGTGATATTACGGGCCGAGGTGAGGAGTATGTATTAGACACCTACCTGATCCGCACCTTTCAACAACAAGCCGAGGGCTTTGTAGCCTACCCCTTCAATCGGAATCATCGCTTTGAAATGGGAGCAGCCTTAGCGCGTTATAGCTACCGCGTAGATCGCTGGAGCCAAGGCTATAGTTCTTACTATTCAACCCGTGAGAAAATATCGAATGAAGTCGCTAGCGAAATGCTCGGGACCAATCTAAATTCCTTTGTCGTACAGCAACTAAATGCTGGCTTTGTTGGCGATAAGTCCATCTTTGGGATGGCGGCGCCTATTGAAGGATTTCGATATAGATTTGGCGTAGAGCAGTATTTTGGGGACTATAGTTTAAGCGCTTTTAATATTGACCTACGTAAATACATTAGACTTAAGCCCATTACATTAGCCTTTAGAGCCTATTCGTATATGCGTACTGGAAAAGATGATGACAAGCTTTACAGATTGTATATTGGATATCCATACTTAATACGCGGCTTTGATAATTCATCTTCCGAAAATATTGGGAACCTTACCATCAATGACCTTATGGGTTCAAAAATGGCAGTGGGGAATTTTGAAATACGACTTCCCTTTACGGGGCCTGAGAAATTGGCCGCTATAAAGTCAAACTTTCTCTTTACTGATCTCAACCTATTCTTTGATGCCGGACTAGCCTGGAACAAGGGGAATAAGATTGTAGGCAGTATGGATAAGAAGCCTATTGTCCCACAGTATGACAAAGATGGGATGCCAGTCTTAGATGAAAATGGGGAGACAGTAATGGCTTACGATAAGAATTATAGGGTTCCAGTATTCAGTGCGGGGGTGTCCTTACGGGTCAACCTTTTTGGCGCAATGATCTTAGAGCCTTTCTATGCGGTGCCTTTGATTAAGTCCAGAACAAAGTTTGGCACCTTTGGCTTAAACTTTACACCTGGCTGGTAATCCAAGTTACAGCTGTAGGCATGCCTGAGTAGCTGCCACAGTACATGCTAATATAGTCGTTGCAACTGTAGAACAGGGGCAACGACTTTTTTATGGATAAACATCAGCATAGCACCTAAAGATTAATGCTGTAAGTAATTGTTTCTTAGCTTTGGCTGTGCTTGTGGAAAGCTCTGATGCAGATTAAGCCAATTTGGATTCCGCAAGCGAACCAACTTCTCTCGCTGCATACGTGTAAATTGACGCAGCTGTGTAGTCCGCAGTAACGCCTTTTCCAAGCTATCATACTCTTCCAGATGAATTAAATTGTTCAACTTCGGACTATTTGGAAAGATAGAAGGGGAGGCGGTCTTAATATCATTCATCTTACTGTTCAAATCCTTGCAAAAGCCTACCTCTAAGTATGTTCTATTGCTGTCGGTGATAATGTATACGCTATGTTTATCCATTGTTTTTATTGTTTATTACTAATAAATTTGGTTTGCTTAAACTAAATTGCTAATTTTATTGGCACAATAATACTAATTATTTTAGTATTTCAAAAATATTTAAAAATATTATGTCAAATATTGCTTCAAACCTTAAGTACCTAAGAAAGAAAAAGGGGCTTACGCAACAACAGTTTGCCGACGTCTTGGAAATTAAGCGCGCATCAGTTGGTGCCTATGAAGAGGATCGGGCAGAGCCCAAGTACGAGCTCCTGAAGAAGATAGCTGAGTTTTATGAGTTGTCTATGGATGAATTGGCAAATGATGAGATCAATGAAAAGTGGAAGCCTATGCCACGTAGTAATGCCTCCAACCTACGGGTACTCAGTGTAACAGTAGATGGAGCTGATCGGGAGAATATTGAACTCGTTCCAGTAAAGGCAAGTGCCGGCTATCTAAATGGCTATGGCGATCCAGAGTATGTTTCGGAGCTACCAAAGTTTTCATTGCCCATGTTTAATCAAGGAACCTATAGAGCCTTTGAGATTAAAGGGGATTCCATGTTGCCCTTAGCATCAGGAAGTATTATTATAGGAGAGTATGTGGAAGACTGGCATGACATCAAGGCTGGACAGACCTATGTCGTGCTGTCCAAAGAGGATGGGGTAGTATACAAGCGCGTTGCCTTTAAGTTTAAGGAGGATAAAGGATTGAAATTGGTTTCAGACAATAAGGTTTACGAGCCCTATTGGGTAGAAGCTGCGGACATCCTAGAAGTATGGCGCGCAAAAGCCTATATTAGTACAGAGATGCCAGAGCCCACATCGGAGCCTTCCATGGAAACCTTAACCCATATGATGAGTCAGATGCAAAAGACGATTAATGCTGTTGTTGATAATAAGTAGGGGCAGATTTGTTTGTTTTAAAAAATATGTTTACCTTTGTAATATCTGAAGAAGAGGGGGTATGTTATACCCCCTTTTTTAATTCTTTACAGTATAATTATGCAAATAGAAGAAAGAGTTCGACAGCTTGTCGAAGAGAAGATTGCAGATAGAGAGGACCTTTTTATCGTGCGTATAAAAATGCAAGAAAATGGTATTCTGGAAATCTTACTGGATGGTGATCAGGGTATAGCTATAGAGAATTGTGCGCAAGTAAGCCGACATGTGGGATTCCACTTGGAAGAAGAAAACGTGATTGAGCGAGCATATCGTTTAGAAGTTTCCTCTCCAGGCTTGGATCAAGCCTTAATACTGGAGCGTCAATATATCAAAAATATTGGTCGTGCGGTAAAGGTAAGAACCACCGATGACAAGAAGCTTGAAGGAAAACTATTGTCTGTTACAGCGCAAGGAATTGTACTGGAAGAGTTGGTAAAGGAAAAAGGGAAGAAGGCTACTCCTGTAGAAGTCGCTATTCCAATGGAACATATAAAAGAAACAAAGGTGTTAATTTCATTTAAGTAAAATGAGCAGCAATATCAACTTGATTGACTCTTTTCAAGAGTTTAAAGATTTTAAAAATATAGACCGACCAACGGTTATAACGGTGTTAGAAGAAGTATTTCGCAGTATGATTCGCAAGCGTTTCGGGACTGATGAAAATGTGGATGTTATCGTTAACCCGGACAATGGAGACTTAGAGATTTGGCGTACACGTACGGTAATGGACAATGGCTTTTCAGAAGACGATGACTTAGAGATCGAATTGAAAGAAGCACATCAATACGATGCAGATCTGGAAATCGGAGATGACTATATTGAGCAGATTACCTTAGAGAGCTTTGGACGTCGCGCTATATTAGCTGCACGTCAGACACTAGTCTCTAAAGTATTGGAGCTGGAGAAAGATGAGGTCTTTAAGAAATACAAAGATCGTGAAGGTGAATTGGTCATTGGAGAGGTTTACCAAATCTGGAAAAAAGAGATTTTGGTTTTGGACGAAGATGGCAATGAGCTGATCCTTCCGAAGACCGATCAGATTCCAGCCGATTACTTCAAAAAAGGAGATAGCATTCGTGCAGTAGTACAAAAGGTAGATATGATGAATAGCAATCCT
Organism: Sphingobacterium sp.; assembly: GCA_030146225.1. Taxonomy (GTDB): domain Bacteria; phylum Bacteroidota; class Bacteroidia; order Sphingobacteriales; family Sphingobacteriaceae; genus Sphingobacterium. Next base: position 4,750 of record JASLCA010000259.1, read on the forward strand.
AAGATTCTTATCTCCAGAACAGCTCCAGAATTCTTACAACGTTTGTTCGAATTAGAAGTTCCTGAAATTTTCGATGGCTTAATTACCATTAAGAAAATCGTTCGCGAACCAGGAGAGCGTGCTAAGGTAGCTGTAGAATCCTTTGATGATCGTATCGATCCAGTAGGAGCATGTGTGGGTATGAAAGGTTCCCGTATTCATGGAATCGTACGTGAATTGCGTAATGAGAACATCGATGTGATCAACTTTACATCCAATCATTCCCTATATATTACCCGTGCTTTAAGCCCTGCGCGCATCTCTTCGATCAAAATTGACGAAGAAAACAAGTCCGCAGCAGTTTATTTGAAACCAGACCAGGTTTCACTAGCAATTGGACGTGGTGGACATAATATTAAATTGGCCGGTAAGTTAACAGGCTATGAGATTGATGTTTATCGTGAAAATGATGAGGTTGAAGAAGATGTTGACATCGAAGAATTCTCAGATGAAATCGAAAGTTGGATTATCGACGAATTTAAGCGCGTTGGTTTAGACACAGCGAAATCTGTTCTTTCCCTAACACCTGAAGAACTCGTGAGACGTACTGATTTAGAAGAAGATACTATCCAAGAGATAGTTAGGATTTTGCAAGCTGAGTTTGAATAAGCTGCAGTTAGTCCGTGTACTGAAAAAACAATTGCGCATTAATTGTTTTTTCAGTGTAAAAAAACATATTTTTGTAGTAATAAATATAAGAAGGTAAAAAAATAGATGACAGAAGGAAAAAGCGTAAACTTGCTAAAGGCAGCAAAAGAACTTAATATTGGAATAGGTACAGCTGTCGACTACTTAGGTAAGAAGGGTTTCGATGTTGAATCTAAGCCCAGCACTAAGTTGTCGCCGGATATGTATGCTGTTCTTCTAAAAGAATTTCAAGGAGACAAAATCGTTAAAGACGAAGCTAAGCAAATTGTGATTGGCAAAATTCGTCGGGATGAGTCTACTGCTGGAACAGGTGGAGCAAATCCGACTGAAGCTTTAGAAGATATTAAAGAAGATGCTTCCCAGACAAAAGAAGTTTCCACATCCGAGCAGCCTGTGAAGGCAATAGCTGATGCAGAGAAACTTCCTAAGGAGCAAGAAAAGACTGAAGAACCTAAAAAACTAGAGGAATCAAGTCCCCTAAAGGTTGTTGGTAAAATTGACTTAGACAGCTTGAACCGTGGTAAGAAAAAGCCTGTGGAAAAACCACAAGCAGAAGGGAAGCCAGTGGTAGTTGCTGAGCCGGTTAAGCCTGCTGTAGTGGCAGAGCCAAAGAAAGAAGCTGAGGTTGTGAAACCAGTAGCTGAAAAACCTGCGGTAGAGAAAGTCGAAGCTGTAAAGGCTGAGGAAGTAAAGGCTAAGGAGATAAAAGTTGAAAAGACTATTGTCGAGCCTGTAGTTGTCGCAGAAGCGAAAGAAGTAAAAGTAAAAGAAGATCCTAAACCGGTCGTTGTGAAGCAACCTGTTAAAGCGGACAATAAACCAGAACCAAAAGTAGAAGTGAAAAAAGAACCTTCTGTGGCAAATACCCCAGTTCAAGAAAAGAAAGCCTCAACTGGAGAGGAACAGCATGGCGATGTAATACGTGCACGTTCTGAAACATTGGCAGGACCTAAAGTAATTGGAAAGATTCAATTACCAGTCGAAAGATCAAGTAAGCCAGTGGCTTCTTCATCAAATGCGAACAATGATAATAAGCGGAAGCGTAAGCGCTCTAACAAGCCTACAGGGACGCCAGCTACAACAACTGATGGACAGCAACGTCCAGCAGATACTGGAAACAGAACAACCGGCTATACACGCGGTAATAACCCAGCGAGAACGGGTCCTGTTCAACCAGCACAGCATCATAAAGGTCGTCCAGACTTTAGAAATAAAGGTCGTTCAACAGATAGCACCCCGAAAGAGGAGCCTACAGAAAAAGAAATCCAAGATCAAATTAAGGCTACATTAGCACGCTTAAGCGGAGCTGGTAAGTCTGGTAAATTTGCTCAACGTGCGAAGATACGTCGTAGAAAACGTGATGATATCGCTCTTTCCGCTGAAGAAGCAGCAATGGAAGAAGCAGCACAATCCAAAATATTACGTGTTACAGAGTTTGTTACGGCAAACGAATTGGCCAACTTAATGGACGCACAGGTTACACAAGTAATTTCTACTTGTATGAGCTTGGGAATGTTCGTTTCGATCAACCAGCGTTTAGATGCGGAGACACTATCCATTGTAGCTGATGAGTTTGGTTACAAGGTAGAGTTTATCAAGCCTGAAGACGAAGAAATTACAGAGATTGAAGAGGCAGACAATGAGGACAACCTAATTGCTCGTGCACCAATTGTTACGGTAATGGGTCACGTTGACCACGGTAAAACATCTTTATTGGATTATGTACGTAAAGCGAATGTAACCAAAGGTGAAGCTGGTGGTATCACCCAACACATCGGGGCGTATGCCGTGAAGTTGGATGGTGGACGTAAGATTACCTTCTTAGATACTCCGGGTCACGAAGCCTTTACAGCGATGCGTGCTCGTGGTGCTAAAGTAACAGATATAGTAATTATTGTAATTGCAGCGGATGACGCTGTGATGCCACAGACCAAAGAAGCAATCAACCATGCGCAAGCAGCTGGATCTCCAATTGTGTTTGCCTTTACAAAAGTAGACAAGCCTGGAGCCAATGCAGACCGTATTAGAGAGCAACTTTCTGCCATGAACATCTTGGTTGAAGATTGGGGTGGTAAATACCAAGCACAAGAAATTTCTGCGAAAACTGGTGAAAATGTAGATCTATTATTAGAGAAAGTTTTACTTGAAGCAGAGATGTTAGATCTGAAAGCCGATCCTAAGAAACGTGCCGTTGGTTCAGTTATTGAAGCAGCATTAGACAAAGGACGTGGTATTGTAACTACCGTTCTAGTTCAAGGTGGTACACTACGAGTTGGAGACGCAATCTTAGCTGGATCTCACTCTGGTAAGGTAAAAGCCTTAACCAATGAAAGAGGAGAGCGTGTTATGGAAGCTGGTCCATCAATCCCTGTACAGATTTTAGGTATGGCGGGTGCACCAACAGCAGGTGATAAATTGTACGTGTTGGAAAATGAATCGGAAGCGCGTCTAGTGGCGAACAAACGTTTACAATTACAACGTGAGCAAGGTATGCGTGCTACGAAACACATTACCCTTGATGAGATCGGTCGTCGTCTGGCAATCGGAAACTTTAAAGAACTTAACGTTATTGTTAAAGGTGACGTGGATGGTTCGATTGAAGCCCTATCCGATTCCTTGTTGAAATTATCAACGGATGAGATTCAAGTTAATATTATCCACAAATCTGTGGGTGCCATCTCTGAGTCTGACGTATTGTTAGCTTCAGCATCAGATGCCATCATTATCGGATTCCAGGTTCGTCCTACACAAAATGCGCGTAAGCTAGCTGAGAACGAGCAGATTGATATCCGTCTATACTCTATTATCTATGATGCGATCGAAGAATTGAAAGCAGCAATGGAGGGTATGTTAGCACCGAAATTTGAAGAGAAGATCGTTGCAGAGGTTGAGATCCGTGAGACATTCAAAATCTCTAAAGTGGGTACAATTGCAGGATGTATGGTCTTAGATGGTAAAATCAACCGTAACAATGATATCCGTATTATACGTGATGGTGTTGTAATTCATACAGGTAGATTAGCCTCTTTGAAGCGTTTCAAAGACGATGTGAAAGAAGTTGCACAAGGTTACGAGTGTGGTCTGAACATCGATCGTTTCAACGACATCGAAGTTGGAGATATCGTGGAAGCCTACGAACAAGTTGAAGTTAAACGTAAGTTATAATATAACATACAACGAAATATTTCAAAACCTGATCGTCTTTCCAGACGGTCAGGTTTTTTTTATAGCCTATAATTGCTATTGATTTGACAATTTTGTTGAAATAAAGTATTTTTACCCTATGCACAAGTTTGAAATTTCGAATATAATATATCAGGCCAATCAAAATATTACCATAGCGTTTAAGGATATAACGGGAGTCTTTCCAAGCTACAAGGCAGGTCAATTCTTAACCTTATCCTTCACCTTTGGCGATCGAGAAGTGCGTCGTTCATATTCCTTTAGCAGCTCCCCAGATGTAGATGAACCCATAGCAATTACGGTAAAACGTGTAGACAATGGGGAAATATCAAGACTGCTACATCATCAAGCCCAAGTAGGAGACCAAATTGACGTTATGGACCCCCAAGGTTTGTTTTATTACGAACCAGAAGCCGCGATAGACCGTACAGTCTTTCTATTTGCAGCTGGGGTGGGCGTAACACCTCTTTTTTCAATCCTAAAAACAGCCTTAGTCGTTGAAAAGAAAAGTAAAGTCGTCCTAGTGTATAGCAATAGCAGTCCAGAGCAAGCGATTTTCCGCGAAGAGTTATTGGACTGGGAAGCGAAATACCCAGATCGCCTCAGCATAGT
>JASLCA010000276.1 GCA_030146225.1 Sphingobacterium sp.
ACCAATGGTACCGATATGTTTTACTTTCAAACCAAAGATCCGCAAACGGCAAAAGCATTTCATGAAAAGTTAGAAAAGATAGTAGATGACAAGTGGCAGCAATTCAGCAAGGAAAAAAACCCAAGCTACACCTACAATAGGAAAATTGAAATGATGCCCTTGACGGACTCCCACTTCTCAACCTACCTAAATGACTTTAGGCATGACAAGATTAGCAAGACAGTGCTCTATAGTTTAGTTGGGATTGCAATCTTCCTAATTGTTTTGGCCTGCATCAACTACATGAATCTGACCACTGCCCAATTACCACAGCGAAGCAAGGAGATTGCGGTTCGGAAAACATTAGGGAGCAGTGAAAAGCAGCTTATACTACAGATATTGACCGAAACAAGCCTGATAATCCTTATTTCAGTATTGCTTTCGATATTTGTTTCCAGATTGGGAATTGCCCTGCTGGGAGACCTAATCAGCAGCAAGGCCCTCGCTTATGTCAACCCCTTCGCCTTTACGATATTTTCTATTGCGCTCTTATTCTTTACCCTAGTCCTCTCAGGCATTTATCCCGCCTGGATAATTAGCAAGGTAAATGCCGTAGACCTCTTTCGGAATAAAGGGCAATTGCTGCTAGGCAAACAAAAGTTGAACCTCCGAAAGTCACTTATTGTATTTCAATTTATAGTAGCCCAATTGTTTATTATATCAGCCTTAATTGTCGGCCAGCAATTACGGTATGTCGTTCACAAAGACATGGGCTTTAACAAGGATGCAGTCCTAACAGGAGAAATACCTTTTAGTTTAGTAAATACTCCAAATTTCCAACAGAAGAAGCTTACCCTAATAGAAGAAATCGGGAAGATAGCTCAGGTAGAAAAGATGAGTTTAGGCACTAAGCCACTTACCAATAGTTACTCCTCCTCTGCATACAGCTACAAGTCTACTGAAGCAGATGAGCCTAAAGTTGTAAATGTATTTCTAAAAGCTGTAGACAGCGAATACCTAGGCCTCTATGACTTTAAGCTGATAGCTGGTCAAAACCTATTGCCATCCGATACCGCAAATTCATTTGTAATCAATGAATCGGCGGTAAAGGCATTTGGATTTACTTCAGCAGAAGATGCTCTAGGGAAAAGTATTGGCCAAGCCCCCAATTTACATCCTATTGTGGGGGTGATTAAAGATTTTCACCAAAGAGACTTTTATACCCTTATAGAACCCATTGCTTTAAGTAGTGATCTTGCCAGAGCAAATACGATTAATATAAAGCTATCAGCCAGCAGTAGTGAGCAATGGCCAGCAGCAGTAAAGGCCATAGAAGAAAAATGGGCAGCATTCTTTCCAGATAAATCCCTAGACCTCAAATTTTATGATGAAAGCATTGCCGCACTGTACAAGAAAGAGCAGCAACTTTATAAGCTTACCACAATAAGTACCGTTATTGCTATTATTATAAGTTGTCTAGGCTTGTTTGGCTTAGCCACCATTACGGCATTTCAGCGAAGCAAGGAGATTGGTATTCGCAAAGTCCTGGGCGCCTCAGTCAGAGGCATAGTAGGCATGCTCTCCAAAGATTTTGTCAAGATTGTCTTTATAGCCTTGCTGATTGCCTCGCCTCTAGTCTATTGGGCATGTTCAAGATGGCTGGAGAACTTTGTGTACCGCATTGAGCTTTCCTGGATTCCCTTTATAATTGGAGGCGGAGTAGCCGTACTTGCAGCCTTGTTGACGGTAAGCTACCAAGCCATACGCGTTGCAAAGACAAATCCAGTCGATAGCCTAAAAGACGAGTAAGCTTAACTTCCTAGCTAAATAATTGTCTAGACCAGCAATTATTTAGCTAGGAAAGCTATAAGCCAAAAAAACAAAATTGTTCGTTAACTTCAAAAATTGATGTTACTTTTGCCCATTCACGCCAATTTCGGCTAAAGAACAAGAGCATTTAGAAGCATATGGGCCTCAATATATCAGGAATAGTAATAAATAAAAACCTAGAAGACAACCTTGCGGAGTTATCCGAAATCTTAAAATTAAAGCTCAGCTTTGACAAGGAAATCGACTTTGAAACGGCTACGCAAAACGATAAAGATGAATCCATATTAGATGTTTACTATACCGAAAAAGGAACAATTGCCTTTGCCCATATAGATTCTATAGCCGAAGAAAACAAGTATCCCAAAGTTAAAGTACTAACCTTTTCGGTAGAAGATGCTGCCCTGAAGTTTAGCTTTAATTATGCAGAAAACAATCGATCGACTCGGTATTTAATGGAGCTAGAAGGAGAACTCATTGATGATGATGGGGAGCCTTTAGCAGTGGAAGCAAGAAGCATGCATATCGCTGAAACAATCTGGAAGCAAATCAACAAGTTACTTGGCGAGTCCTACTGGAAGATAGAAGGAACCGAAAAAGCCTACCGTTATCATATTGTAGGGAAAGCTGAGCTCCCTGAGCAAGCTCCCAGTATTAGCAGCCCTAGAGCTCAAAACATCCCTAGCCCTACAGCAGTCGAGGTCACAGGCACAGTCCCACCCCTCAAAGAAGCAAGCGCTACAGCAGCCACAGTCAACAATAAGCAAGCCCGCGCCTGGTGGGAGTTTTGGAAATAGCACATATATGCATCTGCCAATAAACTAATTGAAGATAAGCAAGGGCATATTCGAGGCTAAGATTAACTCCTTTGCAAGCAGCATTCCCGTCTTTTCTTTCCAGAAGATTTGATTCGCTTTGGTAACGACCAATACATCTAAGCCAGATCGCCTATTAATACCCTTTAACACCTCAGCAAGGCCGTTGCCCGCCAGGGGCTCCACTGAAAACTTAATCTCTTCGTAATCAGCACAGAGCACTGCGGCCCACTTGGCGAGTTTCAATTGTCTTCGATTGTCCTCCGGGTCAACAGTTCTTTGCAAGGAAAGTAGCCTGTAGTTTACATCGATAGTCCCAAAAACCGAAACCAAAAAGCTAAGGAAAAGCGTTTCCTCCATTTGGAACTGTGTAAACAAGCCAATATTTTCCAAGCGCAGCTCCCTATTCAAGTTGGGCAAGGCCAATAAGGGCACAGTTATTTCCTTGCTAAGCTCATAGATAAAGGACCATAATTGCGCATCATTGCCATTGGGTCCAGCCCCAATCCCAAAGATAATTAGATCCACTTCATTGGCCTCATGAAACCTTACCAAGGCCCGAATAAGTTGTCCATTAATACAGACGGCTTGGATTAAAGGATCATCAGCATGATATAAAGAAAGCCGTTGCAACTTCTGCAAAAATTGTTTCATCTGCCGGTCAGCCTGCTGCTCTGCCCTTTCCTGATCAGCATTAAAGTAAATAGCGGTCTGCATGCCTGAGTAAAAAGGCTGAAAGGCATGCAGTAGGCTGATACTTACCCGATTCTTTTTGGCAAGTAATAATGCAAACCTTACAGCTACTAAAGCGTTATCCGAAAAATCAATAGGTATTACGTAATGTTTCATTTTAAATCCCTTTAGGGTTTATTATCCTATATAATTGCTTGATGGAGCGCTAGCATTTTAGCTACCCCTAGTCGCAAAAGAAAAAACTAGGCTGTCATTTTAGGATTTCGAAGTATGGGCTATTTATAGGGATAGAAAAACAGAGGAAAGTTTAATAATTTTCCAAATAAATCCCTAAAAACATGATTTAAAGCAATTATTTACAAGCAAAAGAAAATACTCACAACACACAAGATAATCAAGCACTTACACTCAAATACCTGTTTTAAAAGTAATAAACTACCCCCATAATCCCAATAAAACAGCTTGTTTTTTTTCAAAAAAATAGCACAGAAATAAGGGAAAGCTAAGCTTAGTGAGCTTAAGAAAGTCTTGAAAGCCATTGGATGTTCAGGTTGCAGCATTTGCCCTATAGCTACGGAAAAGAAAATCCCGCAGGAATACTCGTGGAATTCAAAATAAATGTGTTAATTGCCAATAAGACATAATAAATAAGCAATGACAGTGCATAACCCAAACCCCTATACCATTAAAAAGATGTTACCCGAAGCATGGCAAGCCTATAAAGCTATCCGCTTAGAAGCCTTAAGTAGCAATCCCGAGATGTTTGGCAGTAACTTCCAAAAGGAGTCCGGCTATACCGATGAACAATGGATATCTTTTTTGTCAAAAACCAGTCGGGCCTTGTTTGGACTCTATTGTGCCGATGAATTAGTAGGACTTACTGCGGTATCACAGCAGGCCGATAATCCGGAAAAAGCTATTTTATATGCCTCCTATATCCGCGCCGCACATCGCGGTCAGGGAATAACCAATTTGTTTTTTGAGGCCCGCATAGCATGGGCTAGGCAAATAGGCTGCATAAGCCTATCAGTATCCCATAGGGCGGGCAATGAAGCCTCAAAAGCGGCCATCTTAGGGCATAAGTTTAGCTTCACAAGAGCTGAAAAAATCACATGGCCAGATGGTCAAGAAGCGGATGAAGTTTTTTACGACCGACCCATATAAAAACCTAACCTTGAGATTATTAAGTTTTTCTTGGCTATTGCTCAATATCGCAAGAGCCACTTAGTGTAGAAGCTCGGATCGCTCCACAAAACTATTATTTGTCAACAAATTATTTCTTAAACTATTTTAGATGTTACAACCAAAATTTAGAAACTCCGCTGTATGTCGCTTCAAGAGATTTATGCCGCTGACAGCAGTAGCTTTATTGATACTCTTTACAAACTGTAATTCTGGGACGGACAAGCAACAAGCCGATGCCGCTATGGAAAAAGGTCTCCCCAGCTTTATTATGAACCCAGAGTCTGAAAATCCAGATTTGTACTTTAGAATGCTCCATATCACAGAGACGGATTCCTCGTATACCTGTCAGCTCAAGTCTATGCACAAAAATGATACGCTAGGCATGGAATTGGAGGTTCTAAAGTGGTTAGAACCTGGGCTTGCTGCAGATGGATCAGCCAATGAAGAGCTGGGCTTTAGTACGGGCAAGATGCGCTTTAAGTCCTTAGGAAAAATCTCCGACAATGTGGTTGCGGCAATTGCTGATCAGTATAAGATGCCTACTAAAGCAGGGATGACCAACAAGTCTATTGAGCCCATGGTCTTTTCTTCAAATAAAGAAAGGTTAACCTTCGCAAACAATCAAATCTATAGCTTTAAGCTGTTTATGAAAAATAGCATAGGCGAAGAGGCTGAAGTATTTGCGATTATAGACCTTCACAGACGCTTATTTGAATTAAAGGCAAGAGATGTAAGTCAATTTTCGCGTATTATTGATGCTTGGCAGCAATAGCCACAGGCTACTTAATTAAGCACATTAACAGCAATAATTATATCAGATGCATTTACCTAGTTACCTTAGAATCCTTCCCCTTTTGCTGCTAACAAGCCTGCTATTCGCTTGCGGAGCCAAGCCTGTTCAAAGCAGTAAATATGTTGCCTTAAACAATAGAGATACAGCCCACCTTGAGCTCACCTTCTATAAAGATAACTTTCATGGCAAGCTAAATATCCTCCGACCTGGGAATGTGGTAGACTCAGGAACTGTGGAAGGCAATATACATCAAGACACATTTTTGGGTAGCTTTTATTATAAGCCTTATGGCGCCAAATTCAAAAAGAGAAGAGCATTTGTCTTACTAAATAAGCAGGACTCTCTGATTCAAGGCTCCGGATCAGAATTGGTGTATATGGGCATCCCCTATTACATTCCTACCTCTATTACATTTGATAGCATAGGCTATGTCTTTAAAGAGCAGAAAGAGCTATAGCAATCAACAGTAAGTGAATAGGCACAGGATTCGCCAAAAGCATCAATAAGATTCTAAGGAGATTTACTTGATCTTTTGGCGAATAAGATGCCGCATAAGTATTCGGCGAACATCCTTGTTGTCAGCCTTGTAATTAATATACTTTAGATAATTTTTCTTGTCGGTACGCATGCCACAGAAGCCAAAGCCCTTGTAAACGCCATGTTCAATATAGACAAGGCCTTTTTCCTTAGCATGTCTACCGCTCAACTCAAACAGCTCCGTAAAGCGTTCGAAACGATACTCTTGTAGGAAAGCATCTACCCGTAAGTTATAGCTCTCAGGTGCCTCCTTGCCGATGCAAATGCCTTTACAGCGCTTTATCTGATATTGAAAACAGGAGGAGCGTGTCTTGTACAGTCCATTTATCTTTTGGCATAGTTCGTACTTCTCGGTAATGTAAAAAAGCGTCTGCTTAGCCTCATGCATACTCCCAAAGGAGGTGATTTCGTCGGTATTATCCTTTATGGCACCTATTTTTAAGACCTTACAGCCCTGCTCATCCAACTCCACATACAAGCCATATTGAAATAAGCTACGTCGTTGAGAACGATTAAATAGGGGCTGATGCTGCTTAATCAGATCCGATTCATGCAACAAAGCCATAAGCTCATTGCCCATTAGCTCAAAGGCAATTCGTTTAACTGAAGCTTGGATTTTAAGTGACTTCCGATCCTTGCCTTGAAAATGCTGTAATACCCGCTTTCGGATGTGTATGCTCTTCCCAATATAGACCAAATCATCCTGAGCATTATAAAAAAAATACACGCCTGGCAAATCGGGCAAACCCTTAATGCACGCAGCTATCGCATCATCCATCATATAAATCCATAAATTAATAGGCCGTAAAAACCATACAAGCCTTCGCAGCTTTCCCAGCCCATTTAAATAAATTAAAGCACAGACTAAGAACTAATTAAAGCCCACATACTAAACCTTAAAAACATGTACAAGCTAGTCCTTATAGCTTAAGTAGAATCTTCGTTTACTACCCATGTCTAGCCCTAAGCCATAAAAAGTATGGGCAAGAAGGCTCTAATCCATCTCTTAGCATTTCGGCTATTGCGCGCTAACTTTTTACGGTCTATATACAACCTAAAAATGCGCGCTAAGCCAAGCTGAAAAAAGCTAGCTTGCTAACCTAAATCCTTTAAAATAAGAACGATTTGCATTTTAGCCTTCCCTAATAAATGCAAAATTAATAATTACTTATGGCGAAATATTCAGGCTAAAGTCATATACAGCCCTTAAGCATTCCAACAAGTCCATAGCTTATACCTGTACTAAATCAATGCCAAAAACTAATAGAAATTAAGGCCTAAGCAGCCCAATCACTTGCAAAGCCTTAATGCAAGTCCAATAAAAAATATTTACTTTAGCAAAAAATACAATTCGCGACATGATTCCCTTAAACGATTGGCTTATATTCTTAATTGCGGCACTAATTCTAGTTATTAGCCCTGGCCCAAATATGATTTACCTCTTATCGCGTACACTTGCCCAAGGCAAGCTAGCTGGCTTTACTTCCTTAGCCGGGGTGATGTGTGGCTTTATCTTTCAT
>JASLCA010000294.1 GCA_030146225.1 Sphingobacterium sp.
AATCTCGATACTTAGATAATTTTATGGCAGTTAAATTTTCTTCCGAATGGAGTTTAAGATTGTGCGTAATGATTAATTAAACCGATCTATCAATATTCTGATTAATTTATTTAACATTTATTCTTATTTACTTGTCATTTATACAGCAAGAAATATATTTATTTGTATTTTTTTAATATTTATTCTAAATGTTTTGAACACGAAATTATTATTTCTTTTTGTTTAATATTATTTAAGTTTTTATTTAGTTCTTATTTAGGTTTAGGATTGTTTTTTATCATGCTTAGCCTATATTTTGACTTTATTATCTTGTATTGATCTGTATTTTTTATTTTATGCTGCTTTTAGGATAAAAACATTATTATTTAACCCTGAAAGGATTAAATATCCTGTTTTATATGCTTTCGAGTCTGTTTTAGTGCAGTTATTCCTATTTATATCTTCATTTGTTACATTTTTTTGTTTTTAGAAGCTATGTTCTTCTTTTGTAAACTTATGCAATCGTGTGCTTAAAATTGCGCAAACGATTTCGTTTTGATATTCCGCTCAATTTATACTGTTTTAATTTGTGTATTTTTTTTTAATTCTTATAATTGATTGTGCTTCAGCCTAGAAGCAACCAATTATTATAAGATTACTAACTAATATATATTGAACTTTATGATAAGACATCTTTATTATTCTGTTTTCTTATTGTTTTATTTCTTTTCCTCGATGGAAGGCTTAGCCTCTGAATGGAATTTAGATAGAACTTCGATCTTAGTGCTAAAGCAGGATACGCTTTCGGAACTTAGTGCTGAACATCTGCTCAAGATCAATAGTTTCAATAAATGGAAATTAACTGCAGACAGTATTAATTTAAAACCTGTTAAAAACAACCCTTATTTATCTGTAGGAAGCTTTATTACTGGTCAATCTGCCGCTGTTTATGTTCAATCCCCCTCCTCTGAGCCTGGCACCTATCAGAATATTTTGTTAAGAGGCCTTTCTGCAGTTCAATTTTCAAATCGTGATATTGTTAATAACCAAGCGACTGTATATGTAAATGGGGTACCTATTGGTCATGAACATGCATTTGCTTATGATATTCAACGTTATGATTACAATCGAATTGGGCCTGCTACAGATTATCTTTCCTCTATTGACCTCTCCTCCATTGAATCTATTGAGATTATTAAAGATCCGATTAGACTCGCTGAATTAGGTCCTTTAGCGGTTAATGGCGCTATTTGGATTACCACCTTTGGCGGCAAGTCTGGTCCCCGTGAGATTTCCTTTAATACCTATTATGGTATAAATACTAAGCCAGTCGTATCGCCCTTTAACGCCCAGTATGAGGATATCTTTCGGACGAACTTCTACACTAAGTTTGGTACGGACGATGATCTATTAAAATATCCAGGATATCTTTCTGACTCTACCAATGCTAATTTTTATGGTCCTGCGAACTGGAAAGATATTTATTATTCTACGGCATCCCTTTATACCATGGATCTTAATCTTAGAGGCGGGTCGGATCGTGCCAACTTTGGCTTCTTTGGTAGTTATACCAAAAATGCGGTTTCCTCAGATGATGTTAATCTGAAACGGTATAGTGCACTCTTTAGTGTTAACATGTTGCCCTTTACTTGGCTAACGGTTTCCTCCAGCATAAATGCTAGGCGGCTCGAGCGGAATCGCAATAGAAATCTTCGCGATCGCTATGGGGAGATGGCCTATTTACCCGATCTTTCTACGCCGCTGGCTCCGAATAAAGCGGTGTACCGTAATTATGTTGATCTCTATAAAAGCGCTGTGGTCGATGATAATATTTCTAATCATGTCAATGGAAGTCTTAATCTAGCTGTGGATCTCTTGCCGAACTTGAATTTTTCAACTAATTTTTCATTAGACTACAACGAGGGGATTCGGGATCTTTTCTATCCAGGTCAATTGATGGAGACTATCAATTATATGTCCACTTATTTTGGATACAGCCAACGTATTTTGTTTTCCAACAAATTGGCTTATAACCTTAACCTTAAGCGTCATCATTTTGTGGCGAGTATTGGCTCTGATTACTCCCAAGATTTGTTTCGCTATAATTTTGCGAAGGCTTATGATGGACCAAGTAACTATGTCAAGCTAAATGTAGTTATTGGGGATCGCCAGAAGGAGGACTACTTAAAGCCCCGTGGAGGCTTACGTGTATTACGGTATCTGAATAAGGAACAATTTCACCTGCATGCTATCTATGGGAGATTGGGGTATAGTTTTGCAGATCTAATTGAGCTTACTTCAGTGTTACGCTTGGATGGTAGCTCAGCTATTCAGCCTGATAGCAGACATTTATTTACGCCTTCGTTTGCTGCGCAGTGGCACCTTAACAAGCAGCTGGATTGGACTGATCTATTCACGATTTCTGCTGCCTTTGCTAGAGTTGGTAAGCCAGTTTATACCAGTCGACATGCTGCAGGTCCTCAGTATGACGCCAAGATGGGTTGGACTGAAGAGCCAGTTATTTCCTCCTATTTTGGCTATGCTGGAATTTCTAGGCCTTATTCTTATGGCTGGACCGGTTATAATCTTGGTTGGGCCTATAGCGACAAATTAGAAATAGGCTTAAATAAATCCTTTTTTAGGGATCGCTTGTCTACTGTTTTAAATATCTACCAGCGCGATGATAAAGAGCAGATTGTCTTAACGCCCGTTCCTCAAGAGTTTGGTTATGTTGGCGAGTATCAAAATGGTCTTGCAGTTCGTAATAAGGGATTGGATCTTACGATTAATGGACAGATTCTGCCCGTAAAGGATAATAAACTTGGCTGGTCAGCGGCTTTGAATTTTAATCTTAATAGTAATAAACTTGTAAGCTTACCAGCTGCTATGACTGAATTGCATGTTGGGAACCGCATGCTACGGCTCGGGGAATCCATTGATCGGTTTTGGCTGTTTGAGAATAATGGAATTTACAATGATGCATCAGAGATTCCCCTAGATGCGCAAGGGAATCCTTTAAGTTATAATGGTGTTCCTTTTGAAGTGGGGGATGCCAAATGGAAAGATCAGAACAATGATCATATTATAAATGATGAGGACAGGGTGTTAAAAGGTCGTTTTACACCTAAGTTTTATGGAGGCTTTAACCACACACTTAATTATCGTGGGTTTGATCTTAACCTTGGATTCACCTATGCCTTGGGCTTGAATGCCTTGAACCAACGCGCTTCTTATCGCTATGATTTTGTAAATAATGAAGATAACAATACGATTGGTGCCATACGCGAAATTTTTCATTGGCAGCAAGATGTAGCTATTAATAAATATCCTATTTATAATGTTTGGAGTGGTACAAATCCCTACCGTGTTGATCAAGATCTTTTCCTAGAAAACGCCTCTTATTTAAAATTACGCTCCATTTCTATGGGTTATGATTTAGGAAGAATGGGCACTATAAAACGGTTTATGCATACCGTCCGTAGGGCTTATCTGTATTTCACAGCTAACAACCTCTTTACGGTTACCAAGTTTACAGGGACGGATCCTGAGCTTGTGAATTTTAATGGGATCTATGATGGTTATGGCTTGCAACTCACTAAATCATTCACCCTGGGATTGAAATTGGATTTATAATAAACTAGAATATTAAGCATGTTATTATGAAAAATATTTATCTAATCATAAGTCTAACTACCCTGTTTGTATTTGCGCAATTGGGCACTTCATGTAATAAAGCCTTGGATGCTCCCGCTGTAGAAATATCTGCTGAAGCATTTCATTGGCAAAGTGTTTCGGATACCAAGTCTGCATTAATAGGCATGTATGGCTTATTGCGCGCAGCCATGGTTGACAATAATGCGCATTGGATGTATGGTGAATTTCGCTCTGGGGATTTCTCTTCCTATAGAAGACAAGATCTTTCTGCCGTTATTAATAGCGAACTAAACAAGTCTTATGATCTTTTAACCCGTGTTTCAAATTGGCGGAGTTTCTATGCTGTTATTAATGCAAGCTCCTTGTTTATTGAGAAGGCTCCTCAGGTTCTAAATCATGATGCCCGGTATACGCGCTTTAATTTAGACTTAGACATTGCTCAAGCTAGGGCAATACGGGCTTTCACTTATTTCTATATGGTTCGGATTTGGGGCGATGTACCCTTGATCACTTCTTCTTTTGACAATGGTAAATTTCCAGAATTTGCACGTACGGATTTTCGGGATGTCTTGAATTTCGTGGAGCAAGAGTTGATAGAGGCTGTAGAGATCTTGCCTTTCCAGTATGGAATTGCCCCACAGCTTTACTATGGTGAATTTTCTAGTAATTGGCAGAAAGTACTTTTTAACAAAATATCTGCTTTTGCAGTCTTGGCTCATCTTGCTGCTTGGCAAGGTAAGTATATGGATGTAGCCGCTTACACACAGTTTATAATGGATAATTATGAGCAGGCCAAGATCTCCTATTTAAGAGATATAGCGCCTTCAGGACCTGGAAGTGCGGGTCTGACTGGCAACTACGGCATCTTTACCCATAATTATCAGTTTGCGCAGATTATCAGTTTTAGTGCTGCGCATAGATATGGGGAGTCAACTGCTTCGGGACATTTAGAGCAGCTTACGCTGGCACGGCCTTATATAAATAGGGCTAATCCGGATGTCTATGTTAGTAAGGATACTATCAATAAAGTCTTTGTTGACGAAAGTGATAGACGTTTTGGGGTGGATCGAATTTCGGGATTGTTTAGGGAACATTATTTCAAGGATTACAAAAATGAAATACCTGTTTTTAATAAGATAAAAATTATTCAAGACGGGGTTTCACAAGGTGACTATGCGGTCTTTGGATCCAATCTGGTGTTTACCCG
>JASLCA010000299.1 GCA_030146225.1 Sphingobacterium sp.
TAAATTCAGTGGTATTCCGAATATCATTACTCGCAAACTTGTAATTATTAAACACCAGGCCAGCCCCTACGCCAAAATGTAGGCCATTGAGGATGTTGCGTTCAATAAATCCCTTGCGCGCGAGCTCACGCTCTTCGACAAGCAAACGATAAGGATAGAAAGATGCCGTAAGCAAGGCCGCGAAATAGCCGTTCTTGGCTTCTCTGGGGTCCCAATTGTAAGATGTAAGGTCTTTTACGCCCGTGGCATTGAGCTTGCCAAACTGGCCTTCTATGCCGGCATAAACAGCCTTATAAACTTGATATTCACCCTTTAGAAAAATCCCGTAACCGGTATTACTCTTGGTGTTAATATCCCCATAGAGCAGGGTCTGACCTGCACCTAGGGTTACATCGATTTTGCCGTCATTGTAGCCTCCTGCAATTGGCGGACACTTAAGTTGTGCATGTAGCGCAACAGGCAATGCTAAACTCAAAATAGAACTATAGATCAGTGTACGTAACCTCATTATATTATCGTCTAAAAAAGTGTATTCCCTTTACTAAAATTTGCTTTCCCTAAATGTGTGTATGCCAACTCCGTACATTCGCGTCCTCTAGAGGTACGCATCAGATATCCCTGTTGTATCAAGAAAGGTTCGTAAACCTCTTCAATTGTTCCTTCATCTTCCCCAACTGCGGTTGCAATGGTCTTTAGGCCTACTGGACCGCCCTTAAACTTCTCGATAATAGTGGATAGAATACGGTTATCCATCTCATCCAATCCATATTCGTCGACATTTAGAGCCTTTAAAGCATACTGAGCGATGGCTTTATCGATGGAGCCATTGCCTTTGATCTGCGCAAAGTCCCTTGTCCTACGTAAAAGCGCATTGGCTATACGTGGTGTACCACGGCTGCGTCTAGCTATCTCATAAGCGCCTTCATCACTGATCGGGGTGTTTAAGATATAGGCTGACCGCAAGACAATGGTGGTTAATAATTTGGCATCATAATACTGCAATCTGGAATTAATCCCAAAACGCGCACGCAAAGGAGCTGTCAAAAGGCCAGAACGTGTCGTAGCTCCGATCAAGGTGAATGGATTCAACGAGATCTGTACTGAACGCGCGTTGGGACCAGTCTCCAGCATAATGTCAATCTTGAAATCCTCCATAGCCGAATACAAGTATTCCTCTACCAAGGGACTCAAGCGGTGTATCTCATCGATAAACAAGACATCCCCTTCTTCTAAATTCGTCAACAATCCTGCCAAATCTCCCGGCTTGTCCAATACAGGCCCTGAAGTGATCTTGATACCTACCCCCATCTCATTGGCAATAATAAGCGAGAGCGTGGTCTTACCCAAGCCCGGAGGCCCGTGCAGCAAGACATGATCTAATGCTTCGCCGCGCAGTTTTGCCGCCTCCACAAAGATGGATAGGTTTTCCAAGATCTTCTCTTGACCAGTAAAATCCTCAAATGCCTGCGGACGTAATGCGCGTTCGATATCCTTATCGTTCGCGTTTAGTCTTTCTGGATTGGGATCTAGGTTTTCATTCATTATATGTACGCTACGCGCATTTATTAGTTATACTTATTAAACCAGCTTTCCAACTTAAGTTGGATCACGCCAAAGAATGCTTCCCTAAATATACGTGGGCTCATCTTGGAAACCCCCTCCGTCCTATCGGTAAATATTATAGGGACTTCGACTACCTTAAAGCCATACTTAATGGCCTTAAACTTCATCTCAATCTGAAAGGCATAGCCCACAAATTTAATCTCCTGTAGCGGAATCTTCTCCAATACTTTACGTGTAAAGCAGACAAAACCCGCTGTAGCATCTTGCATGTCAATCCGCATTATAGCGCGTACATACATGGATGCAAAATAGGACATCAGTACCCTACTCATAGGCCAGTTGACAACATTAACCCCATTCACATAGCGGGAGCCAACAGCCATGTCCGCACCTTCTTGACAGGCTTCACGTAAACGGATTAAGTCATCGGGGTTATGGCTAAAGTCTGCGTCCATCTCAAAGATGTAGGCATATTCTCGGGCCAATGCCCAGCGAAATCCATGTAAATATGCAGTACCTAAGCCTAACTTTCCTGCTCGTTCCTCCAGAAACAATCGACCTGCAAAGCTTGTTTGCAATCGCTTTACAATATTGGCCGTTCCATCTGGGGACCCATCGTCGACAATCAGAATATGGAAGTCTACAGCTAGAGAAAACACCTTGCGGATAATCTTCTCTATATTCTCCATTTCATTATATGTCGGAATAATGACTATACTATCTGCCACTTACGCTATTATTAAAACCTATTAAAGATACTAAAATTTAACAATCTAAAGCATGCTTATTAGCCGATTATGCCCTACAGGGCTGACTTAAAGCGATAAGCATGCCTGCCATTAATTTACATTGTGCATCAACTTCTTGATCATCGGGGACAAGAGAATAATCAGCACCCCTGCCGCAAGCGAATACAGGGCTAATTGATGGTATCCTTCTGTATAGGCCATTAACCGGTCCAGCAAGGAGGCATTCTCATCCGGGGATGACATGCGCGAGCCCAATAGGCCAGCAACATATTGACCATATGCACTTGCCAAGAACCATAAGCCCATCATCATCCCGCCTAGATGGCGTGGGGACAGCTTGGTAATCATGGACAGTCCTATTGGGGACAAGCATAGCTCTGCAAGCGTAACCACCAAATAAGCGATTGTAAACACCCCTAAAGATGTCTTGCCTTGTGCATCTGCAAAAAACCGCGTGCTAAAGAAGATGTAATAAGCAGCTGCTAAGAGTAAGAAGCCCAATCCAAACTTAATAACAGTATTGGGTTCAATCTTTTTCTTAGCTAAGGCTAGCCATAACAAGCCCAACAGTGGGCTGAATACAATAACAAACAAGGAATTAGCACCGTTGTTTACTACACTTGGATCAATATTAAAGAACAAGAGGTTCGAATGCACGTTGCTATTAGCAAACAAAGCTAAGGACCCTCCCGCTTGCTCATAAATAGCAAAGAACAGGATGGAGAATAAGATTAAGACCAATGCCGATAGCAATTGCTGACGAACGACCTTCTCTTTCTCCTTGTACAGCATATAGAAGAAGTACAACAAGGCAAATGGTCCAATTATGTACATAAATAGATCGGTGTAATCTGTATTATGAATCATAATAAAGATAAGTGGGATGCTGACAAGAGCGCCCACATATACAAGAATCTCACGGGTCATCTTCTTGGCTTTTGGCAAGTGCGCAATCGGGCTATTCCCAATTGGTCCAAGGTGCTTCTTGGTCAACATAAAGACGACCAAGCCTATGACCATCACCGAGGCTGCTGCCAAGAAGGCAAGGCTCCAAGAATGCTCTTTCCCAAGGTATACACACAATACACCGCCCAGCAAGGCACCCACATTAATCCCAGAATAGAAGATCCCAAAGCCTGCATCTCGGCGTGCATCCCCATCTTTGTAGAGTTCACCTACCATAGAAGAGATATTTGGCTTAAAGAAGCCCGTACCAATGATGGTTAGCGCTATCCCAAAGTAGAAAAACTCATGCGGATTGATTGCTATCAAAGCATTTCCGGCAATCATCATAATCGCTCCAAATGTCAACGAGCGCTTAAAGCCTAAGACCTTGTCAGCAAAGATACCTCCGACAAAGGTAAAGGCGTATACAAATGCCTGTATAGCGCCATACTTAAGGTTGGAGTCTTTGTCCGAAAGGAAAAGTTGATCCACCATAAAGATGGTCAATACCCCACGCATCCCATAAAAACAGAAGCGCTCCCACATCTCAACGAGAAATAGATACCATAACTGCTTCGGGTATTTCCCTTCAAAGTTCTGGATTTCTTCTAATGTTAATTCTTTTGACATTTTATTTTATCTTATTAAAAAATGCCTTCACTTGGAAGGCATTTTAATGAAACTATTTTATCCCGTGCATTAATCTTTTAATAACCGGGTTCAACAAGATTACGAGTACCCCAGCGGCGGCTGGAATAATGGTAAACAAGAAGAAGAAATGACTGAGGGAGTAATTCTCTTGTATGGTCTCCACCTGTCCACCTAGGATGGCTGCTAACTTTTGCGCAATGGCAATCGCTAAGTACCACATCCCAAACATAAAGGCTAACATGCGCGCTGGAACCAGCTTGGTCACATAAGAAAGTCCAACTGGGGAGATAAAAAGCTCACCCAAGGTATGAAACAGGTAAGTCAAGACTAAGAATACCATGGATATCTTAATGCCTGGCCCTATGTTAAGAGATCCATAGCCTAAGATCAAGAAGCCTATAGCCACTAAGATTAAGCCTATACCGTACTTCATAGCTGCCGGTGGATTGTACTTAGAATCCCAGATCTTGGATACCGAAGAGGCCAAGGCAATAATAAAGAAGGAGTTTAGGATAGAGAACCAAGAAACCTTGATTTCGGAGATCTCCGCTGTAAACTCCCGATACAGCATCCAGATGCCAGATGCCCATATTAATAAGAAACAGACAAATAGGATAATATTGGACCAAGCAATCTTTGTCCAGGTTACCAAAGCCAACTTAATCAATACCCAGGAGATAATAATTAGCGGCACAATGGTCAATAAGGTATTTACAATATTAAACATCAACAGGCTATTTCCTGTCAGTTCACGATCTACATAATCCCGAGCGACTAGTACCAGTGAGGTAGCCCCTTGCTCAAAGCTCATAAAGAAGAATACCAAGAAGAAGGCTAACATAATAACCCCATACATACGGTCTCTAATCACCTTGGCGTAGCGCTGAATCCTAGAAATAACCAATACCAAGAATAATACTAAGGCACCTAGGATCATAATATTCTGTCCGCGTAGGTACTCGGTATCTAGGAACGCGAATACGTCCAGTACATTATTCTTGGAAAGAGG
Organism: Sphingobacterium sp.; assembly: GCA_030146225.1. Taxonomy (GTDB): domain Bacteria; phylum Bacteroidota; class Bacteroidia; order Sphingobacteriales; family Sphingobacteriaceae; genus Sphingobacterium. Next base: position 4,918 of record JASLCA010000299.1, read on the forward strand.
ATCATTAAAGGCATATACAAAGCCTACAATACCCACAATTGTCATCAATACGATATCCATTGTGGAGAACTTGTTGTGCTTAGTCTCCCCTTCTTCTAGGTCGTGCTTCACATCTCGGCTGTCTTTATTGGATTTATCCAAGATGCCTAGCTTACCCAATAATGGGCCTGCCAACCAAAACTGAATGGTTCCTAACAACATAAATATTCCAGCTAAACCAAAGCCCCAGTGCCAACCTACAGTCTCTGCGAGGTATCCACAGAGCATCATACCAAAGAATGCACCTGCATTAACACCCATATAGAAGATGGTAAAGGCACCATCTTTCTTTTCAGGCCATTGCTTGTACATCTCTCCTAAGATAGCGGGCATATTGGGCTTAAAAAAGCCAGTACCAATTACCAAACAGCCCAGCCCAATAAAGAACATAATCGGTGAATTAAAGGCCATAGCCGCATGCCCAATGGTCATAATCGCAGCCCCAATAATTACGGCAGCTCTAGATCCTATAAACTTATCGGCTATCACTCCTCCAAATATCGGTGTAATATACAAGAGCATGGCATAGGTACCATAAAGAGCACCAGCCTGCTCTGCTGTCCAACCCCATCCGGGATTAGCACCTAAAACAGAGGCCGTTAAAAACTGTATTAAAAGAACACGCATTCCATAAAAAGAAAAGCGTTCCCACATTTCGGTAAAGAAAAGAACGAACAATCCTGGCGGATGACCCAAAACTTTCTTGTCCTCCTGTAGTGAAACCGAAGAATTCTCAGACATAATATAAAATTAAGATTGTCAAACTTAGAAAAATTTACGTTTATATGCAATATAATTGCGCTGCTTCTGCGCGTATTTTCACAATATTATTTTGCGCCTAAGCGTTTATCCCTGCCCTTTTAAAGGCTTTCATTCTGATTTTGATCAAAAAAACCTCCAGTAAAGAAGGCCATAGCGGCCCAATTTAATGGAGGTTTTCAAGATATATGCTTCGGAATTAATTAATCCCGTGCATTAATTTACGTAGCTTCGAACTAAAGATTAATAGCAATAGGGCTGCTCCTACAGGTAGGGCTGCAATAATTAAGAAAAAGGTACTCATGGAATAGGTCTCGGCAATCTTGTCGATTAACCCACCAGTTACCCCAGCTAGCTTGTTGGCAATTGCTGATGCCAAGAACCAAAAGCCGAAGATCACCCCTAAGAACTTCTTAGGTGATAGCTTACTTACATAAGAAAGACCTACTGGAGATACACATAGCTCACCCGTTGTATGGAAGAAATAGGCTAATACCAACCAAGCCATACTTACAGCTGCTGTTTTTGCACCTTGTGGAATGCTCATACTACCATATGCAAGAACGCCAAAGCCAATCCCCACAAGCAATAAGCCTATTGCAAACTTCACAGGACCAGATGGGTTCCATACACGCTCCCAAAACTTACTAAATGATGAAGCTAAGGTTACGATAAAGAAGGCATTTAAGATTTGAAACCAAGATACCGTTACTTCAGTCTCTAAGGCTGAGAACTCTTGCTGCACTTTCCATAGCCCTAAGATAGTGATGGACAAGAAGGAAATCGCTGTAAACAAAATCGTCAATGGATAATCCTTTACAATCTTAACGGCCAGGCTGTATAGCACATAGGTTACAATAATCATTGGCAAGATCGTAAGCGCTGCATCAATCCATTTAAAGGTTGTCGCTGCACTTCCATCTAAGATGCGCTGGGTATAGTCCTTGGCAAAGATGGACATCGATCCCCCCGCTTGCTCAAAGGCAAAGAAGAAGAAGATACTAGCGACCATCAATACCGCAACCACAATCAGACGATCACGCACCACATTGGCTGGGATCTTTTCTTCCGTTTCATCTACCACCTGTACTTCCGTAGCGGCCTTTGGCTTGTCTCCAATAACGCCAAAAACTCTTTGCGCAAAGTAAAACTGCAACATCCCAAAGAACATAAACACCCCCGCTAGACCAAAGCCGTAATGCCAGCCTACCTTCTCCCCAAGGTAGCCACATAGCAAGGATCCTAAAAAGGCGCCGGCATTGATACCCATATAAAAGATCGTATAACCCGAATCTTTCTTCGCACTAGTGCTGGGATACAACTGTCCAACCATGGAGGAAATATTTGGTTTAAAGAGTCCATTCCCCAAGATCATAAAGCCTAAACCGATGTAAAAGAAGTTTTGATTGATGCCTTCCATGGCCATAGATGCATGCCCTAGGGTCATAATCAACGCACCTAAGAGTATGGCCTTTTTATAGCCCGTAAGCCTGTCGGCAATCATACCTCCTAAAAGTGGCGTGGCATACACCAACATGGTGTACGTTCCAAATAGTGACATGGCGTCTGCATTGCTCCATCCCCATCCCCCTTTGGTTATTTCGGAAACCAAGAATACCGTAAGCAAGGCGCGCATACCATAATAGGAAAAGCGCTCCCACATCTCGGTAAAAAATAGAACAAACAAACTTGCTGGATGTCCCAATACCATTTTGTCGTCAACACCCTGTTTTGCCAGGTGGCTGATCAACCCTTCATCTTTTACCTCAGTCATAATTTTATTTAACGATTTTTAAAAATCTTATTTAGAAGATTTAGATTCATAATTCAGTTACAAAGAAAACAAAAAACATCATACTTTCAATAGCGACTTGCTCAGAATGCTACAATCCACTCTTTTTCTTGGGGATCGCCTTTCCGGGTATAATATTTAATTTATCGGCTTCATTAGGTAGATTGGTAAAGGGAACATTACTCTTAAAGAGCAGTTGCCCTTGCTTTAACTGATAAGCATCATGTGTCAAATCTGGCCCATAATACTTAAAATTGCCTATCAAACTGCTGTCTGCAGGCACAATATGATCAAAAATCAAGGAATTCTCCGCTTTATGGTATTTCAGATACATGCTCGCCTGACGCGTATAACTGAAGAGCTTGCGCTGTAGCTGAGGCTGGTCCGAAAACACCTTCTTGCCCAGCAGAAAGCTATCATTTTCGAAATGTAAAATTTCAATTACTTTTTGACTATAGCTAGGACCATGGCCTTTCCAGCCTAATAATAGATAGGCATTGCCTAAGGGCTGTATGTCATAATACTGCGCTCCATACCAGTTGTCGGGCTTTAAAAGCGCTTCTTCAGGATTGGCTATTTCAAAGGTTTTATCCAAGAGTGGCACCAGCTTGAGCTTGCCATCTTTGGTTTTTAGCTGTATGGCACCATAATATAGGTAGGAGCCATCGTGCAGGGGGATATTCCAAGAAAAAATCCGAAACTTATCATCTGCTGCACGTAAGACTGAAATCATCTTTAGCTTATCAAAGTTAAAGAGATAAGCATGCGGCTCTTTCAGGGATGACACGAGTGTCTTTACAAAGACAAAGTTTTTCTCTAAGCGCTCCGCCTCCGATTTGGAATTAAACATAACTGTTCCCAGATTGAGGAGGCTATCTTGCCAATTGCCCATCTTGTGAAAATTAACCTGTGCCTTTACAGGCCCAGCTGCTATGCAGGACAAGAGAACGAGTGCGAAGAAGCTATTAAAGAAAAACTTTGTCATAAACTTTATATCAGCCTAAATTAGATCGACTTAAGGCGCTCCAATAATTTCTTGGAAGCAATAATTCCTTCGATCTCTGGCAGGTTGGTTCCTTCATACTCAATCCCTACATATCCGCGGAAGCCAGCTTTCTTAACGATGCGCATTAAGCGTTCGTAGTCAATCTTAGACTCATTGCCATTGGCATCGAAGTCATGAGTCTTAGCACTTACCCCTTTAGCATAGGGCATTAAATCAGCCACCCCTTGGTAACGATCATACTCATAGAAGTTTCCGAAATCTGGCAAGCTGCCACAGTTTTTCTTACCAACGGACTTTAGCACGTCGGCTAGCCAGTCACCATGAGATGAAATACCACCGTGATTTTCTACAATAACATTGATCTTGGACTTCTTACCGTAGTCAGCTAGGGTACTTAAGCTTTTCACCACTTGGATTTTCACCTCTTCTGGGGTACCTTTGCCTGCCGCATTGACACGTATTGATGTACAACCCAAGAAGGCAGCTGCATCAATCCATTTGTAGTGGTTTTCTACCGCTTGTT
>JASLCA010000339.1 GCA_030146225.1 Sphingobacterium sp.
CATTGCATTGCGATCACGCCGCCTTAGGGCAACGCCATGATCTTGCTTTGCTCAGCTTGCTGCAGAAGCCTAAGTCTGTATAGCTGCTTTCTGGTTATTTGTTGGTTTTACTAGTCAACCGCTTGTTTCTTTTCTCAGTCGTTACTGATTACCCTTTTAATCATTCTTTAATTCTTCCTAGGTAGTCTAAACTAGGCATTCACTTGTGTCACTCGTTGCTTCTTCCTAGGCAGTCTAAACTTGTCATTCGCATGTGTCACTCGTCACTCGTCACTGATCACTCGTCACTTCTAATTGACCTCTCGTTGTTTTTCACTGTTTTAACCTTATCAGGGATCCCTAGTATTTTATGCTGCCAGGTTGAAAGACAAATGCATCCATATTACTTTGTGATATAGTAATGTCTTCTTCTGCTAGATATAATTTATAGGGCAATAAAAAAGCGCTTCTAAAAGAAACGCTTCTATATTTTTGTAGCCAGTACTTAGGCCTTAGTCATCATCTCCGTAGAAGTCTATTAAACTAGCTGCATAGGTGTCTTGCCAGCCTGAAACGATTGCATCATAATCTTCTTCAGGTATGTTTGTATGGTTTACTTCAAAAGAAGTTCCTTTTTTATGCTCATGAAGTTTTAAGGTAACAATAGATTCAGCCTCTTGATCTCCGAAATACCATTGTTGTACAATCTTTTTGTAAGGTTCTAGCGTAATAAATTTACCTTGTATAGACCCATCCCATAAGGAGAATTCGCCACCTTCTTGCGGATCTATCTCCACTTCATCCCCAGTCCATAAGCGAATGGTTATCTCCGTTGTTAAGGCTCTGTATAACTCTTCAGGACTTGCGGAAATTATGAAGTAACTCTTAAAATTTTTCATTTATTATTTAGCTATATTTTTAATATAGTAAATTTACGCAGAAATATAGATATGCAGGCTACTATTTTAGTGATTGCCTCAATTAACTAAGCTAAATAGGCCGTAAAGTATATAGCTTATCTATATTATCATACTGAAGCGGGGAATAAGTTGCTTACTTAACCTGTTTATGCACTTGTTACAAGGGTTTAAAGGGTTTTGAGCTTAGATCTGCCCGCTCCCCATGATATAGTCGATCCTGAGCGAGAGGCTCTCCTGAGCGCACTATATGCGCTGTGCTGGGATTGTGATTATCCTAATTTCTGCTTAACCTATACCTACTTTTTTTCAACTTAAGTATTCGGAGTTGAATATTCTATTATTTGACTGTTGCGTTCGTTGGAATAGTGGAAGGATGGTACTTGCTGTCCTCTTCTCTTTTGTATCCAAGGGGCTGTACGGCTAGCTGATGGTTTAAACTATTTGCTTCAGCGCCTATTATTAGCCCTAACTACAACTAATCAGAGCCTGCTTATTTATATTGAGTACTGCCTTGATATATGCGAGCTACTGCTTTGAAGCCGCTGCCTATGCTTTATAACCGGCACGGGCTATTAAGATAAAGCATTTGCGGTCTTAGCTGACAAAGCTGACTCAGCTTCAGGCTAAGGGCTTCCCCATTTGGGAGGATTGGGTACTTGCCTATTAAAGGGAGACTTTTGCTAAAGCGAGGCTTATTAAATGGTATTAGACTTTTTGGATGTTTTAAACGAGGGTATAAGCTATATCCTGCATTCCTATGTATAAAGGGGAGCTTAATAGAAGCTTAAAATTAAGGATATTATAAATGCTTTTTATAGCGGCTCTTTGCTTACTTAGGGGGAAGGAATCTTGCAGTTTTGGATTATTGGAGCAGCTTTGGGGGTTAACTACTATCGATTCATCTTTCAATTTAGGCTTGAATACATGCTCGAATATGTTGAAATGCTAAAGGATCAATCTTGTAATTAGCTATTTATACTTTGCTGATGAGCAAGAATAAGTTGACAGAGATCAATGGCGACCTCGGCTTTACTTTTTAAGGTGAACTCTTGTACTTCAGTATTTTTATTAATAATAGTCACTTTGTTGGTGTCATGCGAGAAGCCGGCACCCTTATCTTGCATAGAATTAAGTACAATAAAGTCTAGGTTTTTACGCTTTAACTTGTCAATTGCATTTTCTAGTTCATTATTTGTCTCTAAAGCAAAGCCTACTAATGTTTGTTTAGCGGTTTTTTCTTTACCTAAGGATGCAAGTATATCAACGGTCTTTTCAAGCTCTATTTGAAAGGTGCTTTCTTTTTTCTTGATTTTTTGGGTGGCAACTGCTTTTGGGGTGTAATCAGCAACGGCTGCACTCATTACGACTATGTCTGACTCCTCAAAATTTGCGGTGCAAGCATTTAGCATCTCCTTTGCAGAGGTGACTAGCACTTTACTGACATTCTGGGGTGATTCTAGCGCCGTAGGGCCACTAACTAATACAACTGAGGCTCCAAGCTGCTGAAGCCTTTCTGCGATCGCATAGCCCATCTTTCCACTGGAATGGTTTCCTATAAAACGTACAGGATCTATTGCTTCATAGGTAGGCCCCGCTGATACTAATGCTTTCTTGCCTTTTAATGGCTGATCTGTTGCGAAAAAAGATTGAATTTTCAATAGAATATCCGCTGGCTCAGCCATTCGTCCTTGACCTATTAATCCGCTGGCTAATTCTCCACTCGTGGGTTCGATTAGGATATTACCGTAGTCTAAAAGACGCTGAATATTAAGCTGGCTGGAGGGATGCTTCCACATATCTAAGTCCATTGCTGGCGCAAACATGACGGGGCATCGGGCAGATAGGTAAGTAGCTAAGAGCAGGTTGTCGCACATACCATTTGCCATCTTGGCAATGCTATTGGCTGTGGCTGGGGCAATCAATAAGAGATCTGCTTGAAGTCCTAGTTCTACATGATTATGCCAAGCTCCTGAAGCAGGATCGAAATAGGCGGATAAAACGGGGTTCTTGGAGAGGGTTGCTAAAGTTAATGGGGTAATAAAACTTTGTGCATCAGGCGTCATAATAACTTGTACCTGTGCATGCTCCTTGGTCAGTAAGCGGACTAGGCTTGCAATTTTGTATGCGGCAATACTGCCGCATACACCTATTACAATATTTTTGCCGTTTAAAGACATAGTATTTTATTATTCTTGCTCTTTAGCAGGGTTTCTATAGTAGATCTTATCGTTAAGAAACTCATCAATAGCGATTAACGATGCTTTTGGCATACGCTCGTAGTGTTTTGAAATCTCAATTTGTTCGCGATTTTCAAATACTTCCTCTAAGTTGTCAGTACTGCTCGCAAACTCAGCAAGTTTGCCGTTTAATTCTTCTTTAATATCAACAGAGATTTGGTTTGCTCTTTTAGAGATAACCACGATTGATTCGTAAAGATTTTCAGTGCCTTTGTCCAACTGTCTTAAATCACGTGTTATCGTTGAATTCGGGACAGCAGTGTTTTTATTTTGACTCATCTTTAAAATGTATTATGAATTTCTAATTATTGTTTGTCAGCAGCCGCTTCTTTGGCTTTTGCTTCTTCTTTTGATATACCTAATTCTTTTTCAAACTCTTCGCGCTGTTTCTTCATCTCATTTACGCGTTTTACAACGACAGCGAGTTGTTTTTCTGCACTAATCCGTATATCCTCAGCCTCTTTCTTGTATTTGCTTTCTGGATAGTTTTCTACAAATGATTTGTAATAATCAATTGCTTCTGCATAGCGAGCTTCCTGACGAGAAGCATAACTGTTTTGTGCAAAAAGATACTGAGATTTTACGATTAAGAATTCACTTTCTTCTGCATACTTTGTATCCGGGAATTCCTTTAGCAGGTTTTCCAGCGCAATTACAGCTGCGCGGTAATCTTCTGGTTGACCCATGTCGAAATAAAGTCGAGCATTTGCAAAGGCTTTATTTTCGAGTTTATCACGTAGACCTTGTATTAAGTCACCAGCTTCTTTGGCTTTTTCCCCTTCTGGGTATAAGTTGATAAACAGTTGCAACTCATCAATTGCTTTCTTAGAATTCTCCTGATCAAGCGAAGATCTTGGCGAATCTAGGTAATAGCAGTAAGCACCCATAAATCGACATTCCTCAGCTCTTGGGCTATTGGGATAAGTCTGGGCAAAGTTTTTAAAGGCAAATCTGGCTGAGGTGTAATCCCTCAACCTGTAGTTGGTATAAGCGGTATAGTAGTACAAGTCCTCTGCTTCGGATTGCCCCCTATACTTTAACATTAAATCGTCGAAAAGAACCAAAGCTTTTGTATACTTTTTCTTCTCGTACAATTTAACAGCTTCCTGATACTTCACCGCAATATTATTGCTGGTACGAAGTTTTTCAAACTTACTCTTACAACCTGTTATCGAAACAGTGATTGCCACAGCAGCTAATATTGTTACTATACGTCTATTTAAAAACATTTTACAAAGATACGTGAAATACAAATAAGATTCAATTAATTTTTAGTGATGCAATATAAGGCTATTTATTGGCTAAACCGACTAATTAAAAGTCGTTTAACATTCTTTAACCCCTGTTTTAGGGTCTCTGTCAACCGAATGTTGAAATAATGGCTGATTGTTTTGCAGGGTCGACTTTATTTTAATAAATTGATTATCTTTACCAAAGATATATTTATATAAAAAAATGACATTACACGAGCGAGTAGAACAAGCACTGGATACTATCCGCCCTTATTTGGAGACAGACGGGGGCAATGTAAGCATAGAGGAAATTACTCCAGATAATGTAGTTAAATTGAAATTGTTAGGAACCTGTGCAAGCTGCTCCATGAGTATCATGACGTTTAAAGCAGGTTTAGAGCAAGCAATCCGTAAATCTGTACCTGAAATTACAGGGGTTATTGCTCTTAATTTAACTGACATGAATGATCCGAATGCGATCACGCCAGGATAGTTATTTAAGGCTTAACACAATTTAACAGCCTTCTTTGTAGGCTATTGGCTAAATTTGAAAGATGACAGGACGATTAATTTATCTCTTCTTAATGGTTTTCTTCTTAGGCACTGTACATGTGCAGGGGCAAGAACGAAAAATTGTTCAGTTCAGCGGATTAATTAGTTCTGTTGGAGGGGAGCTGCCTGTGCCCTTTGTCACGGTTACCAATAAGAGTCACAACAACCAAGCCTTTATGGCAAGCAATGAAGGCTTTTTTTCCTTTGTTGCCCATGTCGGGGACACCATCCTTTTTACATCTGTAGGCTTTGATCCTGCGACGTATATTATCCCGCCCACAAGCACGGATAAGCATACTGCTAAGGTCAGTATGCGCAGCTTGGTGATTGAATTGCCTGCAATTATGCCTTATCCTTGGGCAAGTATTGAAGAGTTTAATATGGCTTTTCTAGCCCTAGATATTTATAATGAGGACGCTTCCCGGATTCGGAGAAACCTTTCTCCGGAGGCTTTGGCAGCCTTGGCTGCCTCTGTACCACGCAGTGCTTCGGAGATTCAAAATTACAATGCCTTACAACGTCATATTAATATGACCAATAAGAACATCAACCAGCGCTTTGCAAATCCTTTATTAAGTCCACTTGCTTGGGGATCTTTTATCAATTCTATTGTACAAGGGGATTACAGCCGGAAGCGTTTAAAATACTAATGCTGCTATAGATTTTCCTTTTTAATCTCTTTAACACTTAGTTGCGCGGCTAAGTAGGAGACAAGCGTTGCCACACACATTATGGTAAGAAATACCAATATAAAATCCAGCTGACGAATGTCTACTGGATATACGTCCATAATGGCATTTGACTCATCGCCTGTAGTAATAAAGCCGTATTTATCTTGAAATAGGCAAAACAGTAAGCCGATGCCTATGCCAATAATACTACCTATAAAAGCTATTATTACCCCTTCATAAAAAAATATTCTTTGAATCAGGCTCTTGTTTGCGCCCAGACTTTGCAAGACCAGCATATCCTCTTTCTTGTCAATAACAAGCATAGTCAAGGAGCCTATTATATTGAAAATGGCAATAATCCCTATAATGGTAAGGATAAAGAAGACAATCCATTTTTCAGAACGAATAGTTTTGTACAAAAGGGGATTTTGTTGCTCTCGGTCTTTAACAATAAATTTTTCACCCAGCTCTTTTTGAATTTCCTGCTTGAATTGATGTATACGTGTAGAATCATTGGTATAGATTTCAATGGCGGAAATTTTGTCCTGTTCATTTAAAAGATCCTTAGCAAAATGAATAGGCGTGATTATGAGGTTGTCATAGCCCTGTTGGTATTGGAGGACAGCTCTTGGACTAATGCTACGGATGTTTATCTCATCCATAGGGTTAATACTATTTACCTGGTTGCCCTTTCTTGGTGAGAAGAGCTGAAAGCTATTGTCTATGCCTTCTATTGGTATTCTTAAATTTGCTTGCACCTGAGCGCCTAAAATCGCATAGGGGACTCCCTTGTCCACAATTTGAAAGTCTCCCGCATAGAGCATGTTCTGATGATTTACAGCGGTAAGGCTTTGGGGCTCTACGCCCTTGACCTGGGCTATAAACTGTTGGTTGTCATACTGGATAAGCACCTTGTCTTCCAATACCTCTGTATAGCTCAGTACTAGACTGTTTTTACGCAGCTTGTCAAACTGATCATCTTTCGTGGAAAACACCTTGCCTTCCACAGGCTCTATCCGCAGCTCTGGAGCAAAGGTGCTATACAGGGATAGAATAAGGTTCTCCATCCCATTATAGAAGGATAGGACGATTACCAATGCGGCACTACTTACAAGTACTCCAATAACTGATATGGCCGAAATAACATTGATGGCATTTACCGATTTTTTGGAGAATAGGTATCTAGTGGCAAAGAAAATCGGGAGTCTCATGTCTTGTTTAACCTTTTACGAATGGATTGGTTGCTTTCTCATAGCCAACTGTGGTGCTTGGACCATGACCAGGGTATACGATGGTATCTTCTGGCAGGGTATAAACCTCTCGTTTAATGCTATCCATAAGCTGTTGATGATTGCCGCCCGGAAGATCCGTTCTACCTACGCTATTTCTAAAGAGCACATCTCCAGCAATTAAAAAGCCGAACTCTGCCGAATAAAAGCAAAGGTGTGCTGGGGAATGACCTGGAACCAATAAGGCTTTTAGGCTATGTTTTCCAAGGCTGATTTCGTCTCCTTCCTCTAGGAAGGTTTCTGGGATTGGGGATGTTTCGTAGCGGATGCCAAAGCTTGGGGCATAATTATCAACAGAAACTAATATGGGAACTTCTCCCTCATGCATCTGCGGGATTAAGCCGTATTGATTATAGACAAATTTATTGCCCAAAACATGGTCAATATGGCAATGGGTATTGATTAACGCGATGGGCGTTAACTTATTCTCGGTAATAAATGAGACTAACTCTTGCTCTTCCTGCGGACTGGATGCGCCGGCATCAAAAATTAGCGCATTGCCTAATTCATCATACACGACATAGGTGTTTTCTTGGAAGGCATTAAAAACGAAAGCATGTACTTTTAACATAGATCAAAAGTAGGAATTATTTCCATGAAAAGCTGCCTATGATGTGTTCTACATCTGCACGTATAAATTCAAGTACTGGCTGAATGGAGTCTAGATTTGGTTTTTCATTAAAATAGAGTGCTGCTCGAAGATAGTTTTTGCTGCTGTCTGTTACAAAAAACTGTAGGTTGGAGGCTGTATTCCCACGTATATAGTAGGTTAGGCCGTAAAGATCTTTATTGGCGATATTAATCCTAGCTTGGTCAATGGCCGTGGCTTTCGCCGTATGTTTAAAGGCAAAGGTGCGTGCGTCTTCTGTAAGCTGGCGCAAGGGAGCCTCCGCGCTTATAGGGATATAGCTAATGTGTAATCGGGCATTGTACGCCGGGAAATCAAGGTTTTTCCAACAGGGCCTTGCGCCAGGGCTAAGATCGTCTAGGAGCTTGCTATAGCTCGGTATTTCGAAGCTAAATGGGCAACCCGTCGCAATAACCTCATAGGCTTTCTCCGGGAAGTCAATCCTAAAATGACCTCTTGGCTTAGGGCTGTAGTCTGGGCTGCTTGTACAGGCACTGATTAACAGTAAAAAGGCCAGTAGGCTGCTGAATTTAAGCTGTAGCATTCCAGATCTCCCAATTTTTTTCGGCCTGTAATAGGAGCATCTCATAGCCGTTCTTCGTTGCGGCCCCCTGTTCTCGTCCTTTTTTTAGAAACAGGGTTTCCGTAGGATTGTAGATTAAATCGTACAGAAGGTGGTTTTCACCTAAGGATTCATAGGGTAATTCTGGGGCTTCATCCACATTGGGGAAGGTGCCCAGCGGGCTACAGTTTATTATTAGCTGATGCTGCTCTACAAGCGCAGGTTCAAGTTGTTCATAGGTCAAGTCGCCATTGCTTAAGGACCTACTGACTACCTTAAATGGGATATTAAGCCTTTTTAAGCTATACAATACAGCCTTGGCTGCACCACCATTGCCTAGGACCAATGCCTGCTTGTGTATTGGCTTTAAAAGGGGCTTCAGGGACTCTTCAAAGCCATAGGCGTCCGTATTAAAGCCGATTAAAAAGGGTTTGCCAGCGCGTTTTTCAATACGAATGCAATTGACGGCTTGCATTGCTAAGGCTTCTGGGGATAGTTGGTCAATATAGCTTAAAACAGCTTGTTTATAAGGAATAGTGACATTGAAGCCGTAGAAACGCTCATCTGCTGTATAAAGCTGTTGAAAATCAGGGATAGCCGCTATGGGGTATAAATCATAATCAATATCCTGTATGTCTTCTTGTTCAAACTTTTCTAGGTAATATTTTTTAGAAAAGGAATGCCCAAGCGGAAAGCCTATCAAGCCTAATTTCTTCATTTACTTATCTTCTGTATATTTTTTGATAATGTCTACAATAACTTGGTTCCCCTGCAATTGTGGAAGGTAGTCAAACAAGATGTAAAACTTTTCAGGATCTGTCGCTAGACCTAATTCTAAGAAGTTTAAGGCATCGTTATACTGTCCGTTTGCAAAGAGGTAAGCCACGATCCGATAATAGAGTTCTGGGGCCTCTGGATTAACCTTAATGGCATCTGCCATAACATCAATCGCCTCTACGTACTTGTGTTGTTCAAAGTAAATCGAGGAGTAGTCCAACCAGGCTTCTATGTCGGTGGGGTTTAGTTCCACGACTTTGTTATAGGCCTTTTCAGACTCATCAAATTGATTGAGCTTGTAGCGTGCATCTGCAATTGCAAACCAATAGTCTGGGTTGGCATCATCTAAATCCAAAGCTTTCTTGTAGAAATGCAGGGATTCAAAATAGCGGTCCTCAAAATCTAAGGTTACCCCAATCCCAAACCAACCATCCGCTAGATTAGGATCTAATTTAACGGCTTTTCTATAGTGAGAGCGGGCGCTATCCATTTGTTCTAGCTTTTCATGGCATTCACCAATGGCGCAATACACATCTGCTGAAGGCGTCTCATATTCAAAGCTCTCTTTATAGACTTCTATGGCTTCTTGATACTTTTGTAGGCTGACTAAGGCATTGCCCTTGTTAAAGTAGGCTGGTACAAAGGATTCATTGATTAAGATCGCATAATCATAGGCATCGATTGATTCTTCAAAGCGGTCTAGCTTTTCATAGACTATTCCTAGGTTGAACCAAGCAGCATAGGAATAGGGATCGTTGTCGATATGCTTTTTGTAAAATTCTATAGATTCTTCGGGTCTTTCTAAGACTTCATAGCAGAATGATAAGGCATTGAGTGCATCATCATTTTCCATGTTTTGATCTAAGGATTTCTTTAAATAGATAATTGAAGTCTCATAGTCTCCCTTGAGTTGATAGAGCTCTCCCAACTGGAAGAATGCCTCTGCAGAATCCTCACCTAATTCTAGGCTTTGTAGAAAAAGACTCTCGGCAGTCTCTAGATCTCCATTAGCCAGAAAGATAGTCCCTTTCAAGAGCAAAATATCTGTACTACTAGGCTCTAATGTCTCCGCCTTAGCAAGCACTTCTAGGGCCAGACTGTACTGTTGTACTCGGGCATATAAATGCGCTTTTTTAAGCAGAAAAACTGCTGCATAAGGGTGTTGACTAGTTGCATATTCGGCTACTTGTAGCGCTTTAATAGGGTCATTCTTGTCAATATAGTATTCAATGATTCCCTCAAATGCTTTAGCATCAAAAAAGTATTGATCTTGGTTACGGATCATTTCTTCGTAACGATCTACTGATAGTTTTTGTTCTTCAGGCGAACCATATTCGAATTCTTCTTCCATTACCCCTCCTTTTATTTACTGTTTAGAATAGCCCAATTGTCTTATTCTAGAAGAAATTTATAAATAAAATGTGAATTTGAGTCAAATTCTTTTCCACATCCTAACAGACGGCTCTGCAAAGATACGGTAAAATATTGATTATAAGTAGAAACGCCCGTCTGCAGAGCAAACGGGCGTTTCAAATATTTATAATTTATACTTGCGTATAATTATTTTTTGATCTCAACACGACGGTTTTGAACACGACCTTCTTCAGTAGCATTAGATGCAACTGG
>JASLCA010000344.1 GCA_030146225.1 Sphingobacterium sp.
GTGATGTTGAGCAATTTTGCAGGGCTTTCACAATGCAGCAAAGCACGAAGCGCCATTTCATTAGCGTCCCCTTGCCAGATAACATTGACATTTTCTGTACGTAAATCAATCTCCACATCCTGTAACACCGCCTTAGCAAGTTCCAGTAAAACCCCATACCTAAAGTCAACAGCATAATTAAGGCGATAGATTAAGGTCGGAGTAGCATTTTTCTTGGCAAAGTATTGAAAGATACGCTCTCTACCTAAACACGATTGTGCATATTCGCCAATCGGTTCCGGAGTTTGGTCCTCTGTTACCCCGCCTTTATGGAGTTCCACAAAGGGCAGCACATTTCCCGAAGAAAAGGCGACAATATTAGACTCCTTAAACTTCTCTGCCACTCTTCCAGGAAGGTAAGTATTCATGGCCCAAGTAAAATCCTCATTTCCTGTAGTGCCAAATTTATGTCCCGCCAGAAAGATCACATTCTTAACAAAAGGCAGTGCCTGAAGCTCCATGTCATTTAATAAGTCGCAGGAGATCGTTATAATCCCTAGATCTTCCAGTTCTTGACGTTTCTTAGGGTCCGAAAAGCGGGATACGCCATACAGCTTTTTGCTTAAGCCAGCCTCTTTGATGGCATCAATAGCCAGCTTCCCCATGCTAGGACCCATTTTTCCAGCAATCCCGAGTAGCATAATGTCTCCCTCGATTTTTTTTATATCCTCAATAAGTGCCTGTGAAGGCCGTGTTAAAGCATGCTCGAGCTCAATTAAGTTTACCATAATATAGTTCTTATAAGAAAAGTTGTTTAAAGTTTACGAAGGCCAAAAAGACCACTAATAAAAGTCCTAAAAGCCCAACAACCTTATGAAAGTTGTTGTTCTTATACTTGCCCATTAGGGCTTCGCTATTGGCCACTAAGAAAATACTAATGCCAATAAAAGGCACTAAAAATACCGTCACGCTTTGTGCGAGAACAATAAGTTCCAGTGGCGTACTCCCAAATATTAAGGCGATAATAGCCCCAAAAACCATGACAGCCGAGATGAAAATCTTTACATACTTACTGTCAAGCCTACTTGAATAACCTAAAGAATCGCCTAACATAGCGCCTCCAACGGTTGCATTTCCAATAAGCGAAGAGAAAGAAGCTCCAAAGAGCCCTACAAAGAATAAAGTCGTAGCGGCATGACCGAATAACGGCTCCAATGCCATGCCCATATCCGATGCAGCCTTCACCTTAATACCTTGGGGATGCAGGATAGCTGCCCCACAGATGAGTACTACAGCACTCATAATCCCTAAAATAATAATCCCAACCGTACTACTCAACTGCGCATTGTCCTGGTTTTCGCGGGTTTGATTTTGTGATTTACGCTTTTCTTGCACAAGATAAGCTTGATAAAATGCACCCACCAATGAAAAACAAGAGGCAATAAAAGCGACAATAAGAATAGTAGAGCCTTCCGGGATAGTAGGCGTAAGGCCTGTGAAAATCTCCTTAATATTAGGCTTAGCCAAGAAGGCAGTAGTAACAAAGCAGAATAGCATTAAAATAATTAAGCCCAGCATAATCTTTTCCAACATCTGGTAAAATTGCCGAAAGAAAAGCAAGGCAATGCCCGCGATATTAAAGAGTACAATCCACAAGGATGCAGAAGTACCCGTCGCTTCAGCCAGCGCAATCCCTACACCAGTGGAATTTCCAGCCTGAAAGGAGGTCGCCACCATAAAGATCCCGACCCCAATAATAATGCTAGCTGGCTTGCCCAGTTTACGACGAATAAGCGTTAACAAAGAGTCATCACTCGCATAGCCTATACGGGCACTCATATTGGTAAAGATCAGCATAAAGAAAATAGCGATCACAATTACCCAGAGAAGGCTATAGGCATAATCAGCCCCCATCTTACTGGTAATAGTCATCTTGCTGGGACCGAATACTAGCGCCGCAGTAATAATCCCTGGGCCAAGTACCGAAAGCAATTTTAGCAAATAATTTTTTTTCATTATCATGTGTTTAGGCTATAAGATTTAACGGTTTTCACGAATTTTTTCTATGCCGACTAGGCTTCCATTTCCAAAAGCAGTACTGATGTAATTGGTTAGTTCCAACAATTCCTCATCCTTTAAGAAGGAGAAGCTAGGCATTAAGCTACCATAAGAAACGCCATCAATTGGTTTTTTGCCATCAAGCCCCTTTATTAAGATGGGGATTAAGCTGTTATTATCCATAACACGCTTGGAGCCTTTAAGCGGAGGGAAGGAGCCAGGCAGGCCTAAGCCATTCTCCTTATGACAAGAAGCACAGTAGTTTTTATATAATGTCAAGCCATCCAGCTTCTTAGCATGATCTACCTTATCCTCCTTTAGCAGGTTCGTGGCACTTGTGTTGTTAACCGCGCGTAGGCGAAGAATGCGATCATCTGCGGTTTTCGGAAAGCCTTTCTGGGGATTCCAATCCTTATTACTGGTACTCAGGTAAATATCCCCATTAGGCGTAACGAGCACAGCTCGTAAACGGCCGTAACGGTTGCTAAAGAAAACCTGCTCTGAAACAAGGCTTTTATGGTCCTGAGCAAGTTTTAAAATTCGCAATGATTGACTCTTTAGGGTTGCCAGCACAAGGCTGTTATTCCACTCTGGGATTTTATTGTTCGCATAGAAAGCCAAGCCCGCAGGCGCAATAACCGGCGTCCAAGACTTTATCGGTTCCGTGAAATCTGTGCGCGCAGCCAAATGCTTATCTGCTTCAAGATCATGCATGCCTTCAATCAAGGGCCAACCATAATTCTTTAAGGGGCGAATCAGGTTAACTTCATCCTCAATGGCATCCCCATGTTCAGAAGTGAAAATATTTCCCTTGCTATCCAAGGTCAAGCCTTGCATATTTCGGAAGCCCCAAGCATATACATAAGAATTGGGAATAGGATTATCCAGCGGGATATTTCCATCTAGATCAAGCCTAAGGATTTTCCCATTTAAGCTTGTCGAGTCCTGAGCCGTAGGAAAGTCATACGCATCTCCCGTAGCCCAATAAATTATGTTTTTATCCGTAACTACTAAGCGGGTCCCATTATGTGCAGTATTGCCTTTAACCTCCAAGAGGATTTTTGGCTGTAGCAATGAATCATTTTCATAGCGATATCTTACCAAGTGGGAAGTGATTTTATCACCTTTCTTGCTGGTGTAGTTTAAGATAACATAAGGGTTCGCTCCAGCATTCCTTTGGATGGCCATGCCAAGTAGCCCCGTGGTACGCTGTTGAAAGACATTGTCAAGCTTTAAGATCTGCTTTACATGTCCATTCTTTATATCCAACTGCTTCACTGTGCCTTCAATTTCCGTAATAAATATTTTGTCCATATGATAGGCCAGCTCCCAAGGAACACGGAGGCTGTCAGCTACTGTAGCTACCTCAATGCGGGTCTGTTCTAATTGCAAGTAATCCTCCGTAGAAATTTTAAAATCCTCCCTATTCGAGCAAGCGTAGTGAATGATCAGAATCGCTATGGCATAGAAGCGCAGTTGGTTTTTCATAATAAATATTAGGCTTTGGGTTAGTATCCAAATTTATAGCTGACCAAATATATTGGAAAATATTTTGGTATACAAAAAATACTTAAAAAAGTATTCAAATTAATTTAGGTTTGAGCGGAGTGCCTTCCTGAGCTATAGTCCTATGATTTTGAAATGCAACTGAAAAAAAATGTGTTAAAAAATTTTGATTGTTTACATAATCGTTTTATAATTGTATACAATAATCAATTATAACAAGCTTGATGGGTATGATACGTCAGGCTTTATTAACAAAGCTAAATTAGGAATGTCTATGCATGATAACAACAATTTATGCTGTCATTTAAGCACTAACCAATGCTAAAGATGATAAGTAGCTATGAAAAACCTTTAATTATCCACTTTAAACCATACAATTAATGAAATCAAATCTGAACAAGATTCGAGACATTGTCTTTTGCAACAGGATACTATACCTAGTTCCGCTCTTGCAGGTGATTAGCGTGGGCAGCTCGAAAGGGGAAAGCCTTACCGCTGTGAACTTCACAAGTCTAGACGAATCCACGCGAGGCTCAGCTGTGCAGCTGTTGGCAGCGCCAGTAAAACAAGAACTCTTACGGGGAAAGGTTCTTGACAAGCAAGGAAGGGTACTTTCTGGCGTAGAAATTAGCAACCTAAGAACAAAGGCTGTAGTTACCTCTGGCGTAAATGGAGAGTTTGCTATTGCGGCAGCTCCAACGGATATGTTGCGCATTCGCTTGATAGGCTTTAGCAGTCAAGATGTGCTTGCATCTGCCGCTCAAAGCATTCAGCTTATGGAAAGCCTAACAGATTTAGATGAAGTGGTGGTGGTAGGTTATGGCACTCAAAAGAAAAGTCATGTTACTGGAGCGGTGTCAACAGTGAAGTTTGACGAGGCATCAACAAGTCGCGGCTTATCCAATGTTTCTCAAGCCCTACAGGGGATGGTACCGGGATTATCGGTCAATCAGAACTCAGGGATGGCAGGTAATAACGCCGCCGAAATTATGATTCGTGGGCTTGGAACAGTAAATGCCGCTGGCCCATTAATAGTCGTAGATGGGATGCCTGATGTCAATATGAATCGGGTAAATATGAATGATATTGAATCCGTAACTGTACTTAAGGATGCCTCATCGGCAGCAGTCTATGGCTCGCGTGCAGCAAATGGGGTTATTCTGATTACCACCAAGTCGGGCAAGCGAAACAGCAAAACAGTTGTTTCAGGAACCGGAAGCTGGTCCTTAGTCAATCCCACTCAGTCGGTAGACTTTATAAACAATTATGCTAAAGCTATGACTGCTACGCAGCGTGCGCAAGCATTTAACACCTTGCCAAGTGCCTTTAACTTTAAAAATGGCACCATTGATCAGTGGTTAGCCTTAGGCATGATCAATCCCAAGCTTTATCCAAGTACAGATTGGTGGGATGTTATCCTACGGGATGGCCAATCCGCCAATTACAATGTAGCTATCAATGGAGGAAGTGAAAAAAGCAACTACTACCTGTCCGCAGGCATGTTGGACGAGAAAGGTATTCAGATAGGCAATGACTTTAAACGTTATAATACAGCCTTTAACTTTGAGACCAATATCACCCAAAGCCTGAGCTCTGGCCTCCGCTTTTCAGGCAACTGGTCCAACTATAAATACAATTACGAAGATGGTATGACGGCCAATTCGCCCAACGGGCAGGACTTGTTTACCTCTCCATCTGGGATTTTGCCATATGATCCAATCTCTGGATTCTATGGGGGCGCGATGGCCTATAATGAGAGTGTGCAAGCCAATAATATTTATGCGGATTACATGGTGCGCAACCTCAATAATATGGAGCAGAAACAAGCCCTTTTAAGTGGTTACCTAGATTGGAAACCTTTTAAAGGCTTTACGACGCGCGCTGAGTATGCAGTAAACTATGATACACGTTTTCAATGGCGTGCCGACATGCCAACTAGCCTGTTCAACTTTCAAACTGGCAATATAACTCGGACCTTAGTATCCAAAAATGAACCCGTATACAATACCGATCGAGAAAATTATAAGACGCAGTTTAATTTCCGCATGGCTTATGAGACAAAATTCGGGAATGACCACAAGCTCTCCGCATTGGCTGTATACAGTGAAGAGTATTGGAAAAACCGTATACTTTCTGGCAGTGCCTCAGACAGGTATCACCCAAGTTTGCATGAGATAGATGGCGCGTTACAGGATATTAAAACAGTAGGCGGGTCATCGAGCACGGAAGGTCTTCGTTCCTATATTGGACGACTAAACTATGTGGCATTCGATCGCTATATCTTAGAAGGAAGCTTCCGGGTAGATGGTTCCTCTAAATTTCTTCCAGGCGATCAATATGGATTCTTTCCATCGGGATCGGTAGGCTGGTTGCTTTCTGAAGAGCCTTTCTTTCAAGATTTAAAGCCAAAGCTGGGCTTAAGCACAGCGAAGCTAAGAGCCTCTTATGGTGCTTTGGGGAACAACTCTGGGGTATCTTACTATGAGCAGCAAGAAACCCTAACCCCAAGTCCTTATTTTTTAGGAAACTCCACGGTAATGGGCTTAGGCAATAAGAAGCTAATCAACTATGACTTGACTTGGGAAAAAACCTCCATCTTCAATGTGGGTATGGACCTGGGCTTCTTAAACAATCGCTTAACAGCAGAGTTGGAGTATTACAACCGACTTACCTCAGGGATGAATCGGCCATCCGATATATCCCTTCACTTTACAGGCCTGTATACTGCTCCACGTAGAAATATTGGAGAGATGCAAAACAAGGGTGTAGAAGCCAACCTGACCTGGAATGATAGAAAGGGGGACCTACAGTATATGTTTAATTTCAATATCGGCTTTAACAAGAATAAGCTCTTGTCTTGGAATGAGCAATTACAGCGGGGATCCGCATTCTTAAATATGCCATACAACTTCGTATATGCATTTGAGTCCGCGGGCATTGCCCAGACATGGGAAGATGTCTACAACGCTACCCCACAAGGAGCCGCGCCAGGGGACATCTTGCTTAAGGATATAAACGGAGATGGTAAGATTGATGCCAATGACCGCGTGGCCTACCCAGAGTACCAATTGGGTAGACCTAAAACCAATTTTGGCTTTAGAGGCAGCATTAGCTGGAAAGGGATAGACTTTGCCTATATGTTGCAAGGCGCTACAGGCAGAAAAGAGTTTTGGATGAATAGGACAAACTCCAATGGCTTGGGCACTGCCAACCAGGCGGTCACAACCGATCAGTGGGGCAACACTTGGAATCTTGACAATAGAGATGCGGATTACCCAAGGCTTATGCCCAGCGGCGCATTGTCTACAAGCACCAACTCATACCTCAGTACCCATTGGTTGCAAAACATGTCATATCTCCGCGTTAAAAACTTACAGTTAGGCTACAGCATACGTCCAGCCCTGTTAAGCAAGCTCGGGGTAAACAAATTGCGTATCTACAGTTCTGTGGACAACCTAGCCGTGTTTACAAAGTTCACCGGATTGGATCCAGAAAAAAGCAGTTATGCGAATGATGCCTATCCAATTACGCGGAGTTATGTATTGGGATTAAATATTGAATTATAAGAAGACTTTTTATGAAACGAATACACTATATAAAAGGATTTTCAGTAGGCCTCCTGGCGCTCTCTTTGTTTGCTACAGGCTGTAGGAAAGACTTGCTTTCGCAAGATCCCACGACAAGTCCAAGTACAAATACATTTTGGGTAACAGAGGATGATGCAAAATCAGCCTTACTCGCAAATTATGCAGAGTTTAGACCCTGCTTCGATCGAGACTACCACTTTGATGGACATGGAGAGTTCCTCAAGATGTGGAATGTGGGGGCGGCACCTATCGCAATGACCGTTAACGGCCCGAGCAATTATGGTGGGGGAGCCTCCGCTTTATACAAAGAATTGTATGGATCCATCTTTTCTTCCAACTATGTAATCGTAAATACTAGAGACCGGTTGCTTGCCAAGGCAAAAACAGAAAGCAGCAAGGCCAACCTAGAAGCCATTATTGGAGAAGCTCGCCTGCTGCGCGGGATTGCCTATTTTAGGTTGATTTCCTTATGGGGAGATGTGCCTTACTTTGGACAAGCCTCCCCAGCACCAATTGAGGCAGATACAGTCTCACGCGCATCGATTTCACGGATAAAGGATTCCATTATGGCAGACTTTAGCTATGCTATCGAGAAGCTTCCAAAGAAGGGCGCTGAGATAGGTCGTGCCGGAAAGCCAGCAGCCTTAGCCTTTAGAGGAAAGTTGCAGTTGTTTTGGGGAAGTTGGAAGAAGCACGGTTGGCCCGAGCTAGAAGGCTTTACACAATCCAGTAGTGAGGCGCAAACAGCCTTTGAAGGAGCCGCAGCAGATTTCAAAGCCGTTATCAATGACTATGGCATTAAGTTGTTTCGAAATGGAGATCCAGGCTCTTGGGGCCAGATGGGAGATGCAACAGTCTTGCCCAACTACTTTTATATGTTCCTCCCAAGTACGGGCAACCTAAGTCAAGACGAGGAGATGATAATGGTCTTGCCCCATGGAGGCGCAGGCACTAAGCAGAGTGAAGAGTATGTACGGGTATGGACAGGACCGCTGGTTGCTTATGGACAAAATCAAGCCATCCCAAGGTATGAATTAGCCAACCGCTATCAATCCACCATTACTGGAGAGTTTTTGCCAAAGATGATCCAGATGGATCCCACGAAGAATCCAGCGGCACGTAGCACGCCAAATTCTTCTGTAAACCCTGATTCCTACAAAGATAGGGACTACCGCATGAAGGCAACCTTAATGTGGGAATATGAAAAGATTATGGGGATGACCGCCACAGATGAAACGGGGTTCTTGGTGTTTTTATACAAAAACTGGGGCAATAAGGTTAAGATTAACGGTGTAGAATATGGCACCTTCTCCGACAACACTACAAATCTTTCAGGCTTGCAGGCCCGTAAATTTGTGCGTAACACCGCAGGCATAGCGCGTAGCGATGGTAATTACAACTGGCCATTGATGCGTTTAGCAGATGTATACTTAATGTATGCAGAGGCTAGCAATGAAGCTTATGGGCCACAACTAGACGCTATAGAATTGGTCAATAAGGTACGTCGTAGAGGAAATCTTCCAGCATTAAAGGCATCCAAAACATCAGATCGTAAATCCTTCTTTGATGCCATAGAGCAGGAGCGTGTCGTAGAGTTATTTGGGGAAGGCCAGCGGGGCTTCGACTTGCGTAGATGGCGCAAGCTAGAGTCCATCTTCGGCCCAGCATATGGGGACGGACACTGGTTTCAGGATAGCTTTGGGAATAACTGGGAGCGTTTTTTCTTTAATGAGCCAGAACTGACTTATCAGCGTTGCTATATCTATCAGATTCCAGAGACCGAGCGTGATAGAAACAATAAGTTGACACAAAACCCAGCTTGGAGATAATTTATTTATTCTTAAAATCGAACGAATGAAAAATATAAAAACAGTATGGATGATTCTTATTCCTGCCTTCTTGCTGGTTGCAAGTTGCAAGGAAGATTATCCAATCGATAAAGACGGCCTGCTAATTACCGAGCGTGCTGAATGTTATGTGAGCAATTTTGAATTGCTAGGCGCAGACTTTCAAACCGTAAGAACCAAGGCGGCGAGTATAGACACCGCTGCAAAGCGTATAGATGTGGAAGTGCTCTTTGGTACAGACCTGAAAAACCTATACCCACAGTTTAGCCTAGTCAATGATGCTATTCTAGACCCAAAGGTTTTGGGTAGGGAAGATTTCTCTGATCTAACTAAGCCGAGGAGTTGGACCGTTGTATCGGGCAATAGAAAGGTACGCAATACCTATACTGTGTATTTAACCGTTAAGAAATAAGATTATGGATAACACGCGCATGTACAGCATAAAAAACGCCCTGTTTGTCGTCCTAACCGCCTTAGCACTTACGAGCTGCAAGGACAAGGTTTATGAAATACCTACAGCCAAGTCAGGCTTACAGACAGACATTATTAAAAGATCACTAGGCCCCAATATCGTTGGTACAAATATAGAATTTGTATTTGCCGCAGCCATCCTTCCGGAAGAAGGGCGCTTGGCAGAGCTGTCGGTAGAAGCCTCCATTGTTGGAGATGCAGGCAGTCTGCTGGAGCATAGATCCTTCCATACCAATGGGAGTGGAACGGATGTGGCAGTAGTAGTAGGCGAGCCTGCAACACAGGAAGGCAATAAAACAAAAGTGCTGATTACGAAGGACACCGCAGCAGTTGCCTTACGCTATTATTATAAGATTCCAGAGGAAGCGCGTGGGAAGCGCGTAAGCTTTAAGTTCTCTGCCAAGACCAAGGATGGCAAAACCTCAAGCTATGACATGGGTCCTTTTGAGATTCGGAAGATGGATATGAGCTTGGACTTAGTCGCTACCGATGGGCAGAAAGCCTATATATCCATAGAAGATCTGAAGGCTTATACTGCGGCTGAGGCCGCTACAATGCCCCAAAAGATTGACCTTATCTACTTGTACAGAGCACTAACTAACGTGACCTTTGGACATGCCTTGGTTGCCCCATCTGCTGATCCAATATATCTTCCGGGCATTAACCTGCCAGCGGCTATGAACAACCGCAGCAAGCTTGTAAAAGCCTGGACAATACGCGATCAACAATTGGCTAGATTGCAGTATGGCGTATTTGTAGATGATATAGATCTCAGTGAAAAGACCTTTGAGCTAGCTCCAGACTTTGCAATCAATGTCCGCAATGAAGCCGGAGTATGGGTAGAGACTGCTGATGGGCGATATAAAGCCTATATATATATCAATGCGATAGACCCTACGGGCAAGAAAATCACCTTAAGCATTAAGCGATTAAAAATTAAATAAAGGAAAACCTTAGATGAGAAAAAGATGTGTTTGCACCTTACGGATTGTGGTAGCCCTACAGCTTGTTATCCTCACACTAGGAAGTGTACAAGGACAACAGCAGCAGGCTACAAAGGCTGAAGTATTTGTAAAGACTTTCTTAGCGGAGGACATGCTTATTCAAAATAAGCGTGTCCTTTTGCAGAAGAAAGGGACTAAGGCTGCCTATTCCTCCCTAAGCCTTAAGCCAGGGCTCCTTGCCAACAATGATGAAGCAGATCTAAAGCTGCGCCTGTCAATACCCCAATCAGGATTATATCTATTTGAGACATTTGCAGAGCCTATTGACAAGGAAAATTATGGCAAGGACTTGAGTAGTCCATACCAAGGCAGTTATATACGCATACAGCAAAAGGATCAACGAGCAACCAATCGGGTATTATATGATAAACCCAAGGGTGGAAGTCAAGTCCTAGGCAAGTTCTCCTTAGCCAAGGGCCAAACCGAACTTGCACTAAGTCTTCCTGCTGGATTGCGCTTAGTTAGCTTTAAGGTGCGTGCTTATGAAGCCCCAGTGCCAATTCCTGAAGCATTAGCCTATCAGCCCACTGTTGTGCCACCTGCTGGCCACCCTCGGCTTTGGGTAAACAAAGAAAGTCTTGTAAACGTGCAAGGCCGCTTGCAGGCCGAGGAGAATAGGCTCGTATGGGAGAAGTTAAAGCTGGAAGCCTTAAAGCCCTATACCTTCGATTTTGATCCGCAAGTAGAGATTAGCTACCAAGAAGACTTGGAGTTAATGCTGGAGAAAAAGGCTTTCTATTACCTAATAAGTAATGATAAAGCTATTGGGCAAGAGACTGTCCGCCTACTAAAAGACTACCTCAGTGTACTTGAGTTTGGAACCGCCATGTATGGGGATATTTCCCGTGAGATAGGACGAACGATTTATACCGCTGCCTTGGTCTATGACTGGTGTTA
The DNA here is from genome assembly GCA_030146225.1 of Sphingobacterium sp. Taxonomy (GTDB): domain Bacteria; phylum Bacteroidota; class Bacteroidia; order Sphingobacteriales; family Sphingobacteriaceae; genus Sphingobacterium. The sequence goes on from JASLCA010000344.1 coordinate 11,350, forward strand.
CGCCCTACTTTCAGATACGGACAAGCTTAGCCTAAGGAAAGCCATGTTACGTCTAGCACATGATATGGAGATTGGCTGGCCACCATTTCACGGTCCCGAAAGCATAATCAATGGGCATGGCAATGAAGCGCAGATCTGTAGAGATCTGCTAGCCATGAGTATAGCCATTTATGACGAGGATCCAGAACCCTACAAGTACACCTCTTACACCGTGTTGGAACAACTAGTCCCAATGCGCAAGTTTGAATATGCCTCTGGACGACATAACCAAGGAATAGACTATGGAGGGTACCGCTTTGGCTGGGAGATGCATGCCGTATGGTTTTATTACCGGATGTTAGGACGCGAAGTATTTGATGGCAATCTTAAAAACTTGCCTTACTATTGGGTTTATATGCGTACCCCAGATGGGAAGATGCTGCGGGATGGAGATATGTTTAATATCAAGTATGCCAATAGTGAGAATTTCTATTGGAAAAATCCGCAGACCATGCTTTTAAGTTATGCCTATGCTGGAGATCCAATTATTAAAGGCGAATTTTATAAGCAAGGCGCTTTGCCTGACAATCCCGTTTTGTTTCTATTGCTTAATGACCCCGCATTGCCTGCGCAGTTGAAGCATGACAAGCTGCCTTTAACCCATGATTTTGGGGATGTACTAGGTGGAATGATTGCACGTACAGGCTGGGATCAGCGCCCCGAAAGCAAGGATGTAGTCGCCGAGATCAAAGGCGGAGGCTATCACTTTGGCAATCATCAGCATGCTGATGCAGGCGCGATTCAAATTTACTACCATGGGAATCAAGTCGCAGACCTGGGGCTGTATCTGTCCTATGGGCCCCCTTATGATTTTAACTTTAATAAGCGCTCGGTTTCACATAGCATGCTATTGGTGCGAGACCCAAAGGAGCCGTTGCTATTTCGCACCGAAGCCAATGATGGCGGAACCCGATTTAGTCAGTTGTTCCCAAGAACAGCCGCAGAAACAATGCAAAACCCATGGTTTAGTACAGGTACAGTAAAGACTGTCAGTTATGGGCCAGACAAGCAAAAGCCAGCATATAGCTATTTTCAAGTCGATTTAACCGCTGCATACACCGCTAAAATCAAGGATTATACGCGTAGCCTTTGTTTTGTTAATATGGAAAATGATAGCATACCCGCAGTAATTATATTAGCAGATCATGTGGAGAGTGCGGATAGTTCATTCCGGAAATATTGGCAAATAAACACGCTGAACAAGCCCCTGGAACATCCAAATGGCTGGCAATTGTACAGTAAATTAAAGGGCGTACAAGGGAACACCTTTGTAGAGATGCTCTATCCCAAAGTAGGCGAACGAGATGAGGAATTGTTAACAGGGGAGCTGGCAAATAATGTCTTTGGCTTTCAGTACAAGCCCAATTCAGCATGGCCAGAGGCAAAGGGTACCCGAATTATGGTTTCCCCAAAGCAAGGAAATTATACAGACAATTTTCTTACTGTGTTTCAGATGACAGCAGATGGGGTGCGTCCCTATCCCTTGCAAGCTAACAAGCTTGGATCCTATTACTATGTGGAATTTGCGAACAAGTTGGTTTGTATTCCAGCGCAAGCAGGATTTGTTGAAGAGGAGATTGTCCTTGAGAAACTTTCAGCTGAGTTGAAGACCATTCTGTTTACTGGATTAGCGGCTGGACACTGGACGGTACAAGAAGGAGATGGTAAGCTCCGGAATATTGAAATAAAGGATAGAGATAATGTATACAGCTTAGAAAGCCGTAGTCAGAAAGTCATCCTCCGTCCACATCGAAAATATGGGCTAAACGATTATCAAACAAACTGAAAATAAAAGCATTATAAAGATAATGCCTATTCAAAATAAAAAATGTATTTTTGATTTTTTAATGTATACAGAATGAAAGAAGATTCCCTGTCCTATAAAGTCTATCTTGAGGTTAGAAAGAAAATCCTTTCCAACCAATTGGTAGGTGGTGCGCGATTGGTGGAGAGCCAATGGGCGGACAAGCTAAGTGTAAGTAGAGTTGCCGTAAGAGAGGCTTTTATGCGCTTAGCTGGTGAAAGCCTTGTTGAGTTTGGTGAAAAAGGAGGGAGCTTTGTAAAGAAGATGACCACAGAAGATGTGCATGAAATACGCGAACTAAGAGAGTTATTGGAAGTGGGTGCCCTGCGCTTAATCTTTGAAAAGAAGAATCCAAAGCTTGTTGAGGAGTTGACCCAATTGTGCAATGACTTTGAAATTATGGTCGACAAGGGTTACTTTGGCGGCGCCTGTGAAGCAGACATACGTTTTCATGAGAAATTGATTGAGGGGGCTGGCAATCAGCGATTATTACAAATCTATAACAACAGTAATATACCGCTCTTTCATATGAAATTGGATTCTATGATGAATGATCTAGGAGACTATATGTTAACTAAGGAGGAGCATGCGCAGATAGTAGATGGCATAAAGACCAACAATTACGAGAAATCCTTCAAAGCCCTTACGGCCCATTTAGACCGTGGTGAAAAAGAGGTGCTTTCACTAGACTTCGACTAGGAGTAGACCCCGTTTTTGCCATTAGTAAAAGATTTATAAATTAAAAAGGCTTTCCTATATTTTTGGAAAGCCTTTTTAATGCTATAGAATACCTTTGTACGGCAAGGGGATATGCAGCAATTCTCCAGCCTGTGCCTCCGTAATAACCAAGCCTAAACTTCCTGTTGGATCAAATGCACAATTGGTCGGATTGCTCCCTGAAAGCTTTATTTCCTGAATGAACTCCTGCTTATTATTGTATACATTTATTTTCCCGTCCCCATACAC
>JASLCA010000374.1 GCA_030146225.1 Sphingobacterium sp.
CCGAGGACATTACTTTTAATGAACTTGCTTTAGATCGCTTCTCATTTAGTTTTGCTGATGATAAAACCTCCGGCTCGGATAAGGCTGGTTTTGTCAGCTTTTCTGGCCAACGTACTTCGGATAGAGATTTTGAAGGCTTTGCCCTTTCGAATAAGAACTATAGATCTTTTCCATGGTCATTAAGCTATACCTTTGGAAACCCAGCGCAAACTGGAGCAGCTTTGGTTCAAGCTATTGATTCTACGCTGTTTTCTGTCTTTACGAATGTGCCAAATCGTACGGAGAACTATCTAGTCGGAAATGCCGGCTCTGGCAAGGCAATCTTACGCTTTAAGAAAGCCTCAACGCTTGCGCATATCCTTGTCGCTAACACGACTTATACCTATTTGCAGACTGTCTATGGCTCTGTTTTTTCTGGAACTTTAGATCCAACTACGCAGGCTTATTTGGCTACAGGTACAAAGGTGCGTAATCCGCTTAATCCCAATACAGCCACAACCATGTATGGGACTTTTTACTTGCCAGGTCCATCTGGACAAAATTTAATCCGATTGGACGGTTATGCTTTGCTACAAAAGGAAAAGGCTGGAAATCTGGCTAAGGAAGCGGCATTAACTTCTGGCAAGTCTCTGGAAGCAGCGCAAGCGGCTTATGAAAAGGCTAAGTTAGACCTTAAGATGGGACAGGTTAAGTTGTTAATACATGGGTATCTAAATGGCAATAAGGTGGGGGAAGTCAGCCATTTCTTAGCTGTTCGTGCTGGTGTTGATGGGAATAATCTAACCTACAATTATACACAGAACAATTGGTTGGCAGTGGATCTAAATGCGTTGGGAAATGTTGATGAGCTGCGCTTTACTATGGATGGGGATTATAAAGATGCAGCTGGGAAGCTGCTTACACCAGCCTATTTTTGCGTGGATGGGATTCGTTTAAAAAAGTAATTTAATAATTAATAGATATGAATAAATTATCCAAAATAGCCATTGCGCTGACCTTGACTTTGTCAGGCTCTATAGCGATGGCTCAACAAACTTCTTTTACAGTTGAAGGAAAGACTGTTAAGCAAAATGAAGGCAAAAAGGTATATGCCTTTTACCGTGTTAATGGGAATTCGGTAAAGGATTCAACTGTGGTGAAGAATGCTGCTTTTGTGCTTAAAGGGGAGTTGTCGGGACCTACGCCAATCACACTAAATTTGAAGCATGCGGAGGCTCGCACAAAGACGAATGATAACTATGTGATTTATTTGGAGAAGGGTGCCGTAAAGGTAGACTTTAAAGACTCTTTGCAGTATGCTAGTGTTAAGGGCAATTCTTTAGCAGAGGCTTATGTAGACTATCAAAATGCAACTAAGTCTATTGACTTAGCAATGAAGAAGATTGATGCAGAATGGAACGCTGCTACGGATGAAGAGCGTAAGGATCCTGCTTTAATGCAAAGACTTCGGGCTGCCTTTGAGCCTTTGTCGGTTCAAAAGAAAGATGCGCAAATGGCTTATATACTTAAGCATCCCAATTCTTACTTTAGCTTATCTGCTTTAGGCGATGTTGCGGGCTCAACGATTGACATTCCTAAAATAGAGCCTATTTTTCAAGGTCTCTCCGCAGAGATGAAACAGTCCGAGGCAGGTCAAGCCTTTGCTAAACGTATCGAGGCTGCCAAGAAAACTGCTGTTGGTCAGATGGCAATGGACTTTGAGCAGGCTGATGTGGATGGCAAGATGGTCAAGCTTTCGGACTTTAGAGGTAAGTATGTGTTGCTTGACTTCTGGGCTTCCTGGTGTGGACCTTGTCGTTCTGAGAATCCAAATGTGGTGGCTGCTTTTCATAAGTATAAAGACAAGAACTTTACTGTACTTGGGGTGTCTTTGGATTCTGAAGCCCAAAAGAAGTATTGGTTAGAAGCGATTAAAGAGGATAAGCTAGACTGGACACAATTGAGTGACTTAAAGGGTTGGAAGAATGAAGCGGGACAATTATATGGTATTCGTAGTATTCCGCAAAACTTCTTGATCGGTCCTGATGGAAAGATCTTGGCTATAAACCTTAGGGGTGAAAACCTAGGTGCTGAACTCGAAAAATTATTGGGTAACTAGTAATTCCGATTTAAATTTAAATAAATGGTGTCTGACTATTGTTAGACACCATTTTTTATTAGCAAGCAACTTCTCAATTGAATTTTTTAATTTTTTTTTTGTAAAGGTTTGATTGTCGCGAGTTTAGTTTTGTTTATTTCAAGTCGAAATCTATATAAAAAGTTGATTTAATCATTTGATTAAAATAAATATATTTTTATATTTAGACTGTACTTAGCGAAATATGTAATTATGGCGAAATCAAAAAATATAGCGGATGCAAGCACTGAAGAAAAGATTATCGAAGCCGCAAGAAAGGTATTTACCAAAAAAGGATATGCGGCAACTCGAACTAGAGATATAGCTGAGGAGGCTGACATTAATCTGGCTTTACTGAATTACTATTTTCGAAGTAAGGAGAAGTTATTTCAGCTGGTAATGCTTGAAAAGATGAAACAGTTGTTTAGTGTGGTTATTCCAATTGTGAATAATGAGGATTTGAGTCTAGGGGATAAGCTTCAAATGCTTATTGATAATTACATTGATCTGCTCAAGTTACATCCTGATTTGCCAATTTTTATCTTGAGTGAGATCAGAGCTAACCCAGCGGGGTTTCAGGAGGAGGTACAGGTTCAGAAAATCCTTGGGCAATCTTCCTTAGTTAAGCAACTTGAGGAAAGTTATCCAGCTATAGCGCCTGTACAGTTTATTGTTTCGCTATTGGGGATGGTTATTTTTCCATTTGTAGCGAAGCCTATACTTTTTTCAAAGCATCCTGATTTTAACGCCTTGATGGATGAAAGAAAAATACTGGTCAACCAATGGGCAAAGGCTATGCTAAAGTCCTAGCTTTTTTTTGCGTCATGGGTTAATCATTTGATTAAAACAAAATAATAGCTTATGGTTAAAATTTTAAACAACAGTAGATTAAGACGCAGACTTGTTCTGCTGGGAGCCTGGCTGATAGGTTTTACTACTACCAATGCTCAACAGGCACTAACGCTTACACTCGAAAGCTGCTATGAACTTGCCAAAGCCAATTATCCTTTGATTCGGCAACAGGGGCTAATTGATCTGTCTGCTCACTATGCGCTTAGCA